>JANORI010000603.1:0-2975 GCA_031415235.1 Acidobacteriota bacterium
CGCTGGCGGATCTCGGGCGGAGGGATCTCGCACGCGTTCGACCGCCCCGCCAGACGGTGACGCACCGCGGCCACGACGCCGTACGCCGCGTCGCGCAGCGGCCGCGGCACGGCCAGGAACACCGCGGTGAGCGACCACGGCAGCGGCAGGCGCCGCGCGATGCGCAGCACCGCCGTGGACTTGCGATAGAGTCGGCCGCCTTCGAGCAGGATGATGCTGCGCGTGGACTCGCGCGTCTCACCGAACTGCGCCAGCAACGCCTGGCCGGCAGGATTCTGCGACGCGCCGAACGTGAAGTAGGCCGCGCGGTCGCGCGTGGCGATGAAGCGGACCGAGCGCTCGCAGAACGCGCAGGTGCCGTCGAAGAGCACCACGCCGTGCGCCGGAGCTGCGGAGGGCATGGCCGCAATTGTATGGCGACGGCCGGCAACCGGGCGCGCTAGGATCGTTGCAGGCATGACATCCCCTCAGCGTTC
This sequence comes from Acidobacteriota bacterium, assembly GCA_031415235.1. GTDB lineage: Bacteria > Acidobacteriota > Vicinamibacteria > Vicinamibacterales > UBA2999 > CADEFD01. Next base: position 477 of record JANORI010000603.1, read on the forward strand.
CACGCCGGATCCGGTCGATACCGATCCCGCGCAGCCCAACGGCGCCGACATCGTGATGCTCGCGGGGCCGCGCTCGCGCCTCGGCGAGATTGGCACCATCCTGCGCGCCGGACGCGACTTCCTCCGCGGCTACCGCGCGCTCCACTTCGTGGGCCCGTGCGTGACCATCTTCGGCTCGGCCCGGTTCACGGAAGAGCATCCCGCTTACGCCCTGGCGCGGGAGATGGGCGCGGCGGTGTCGCGGCTCGGGTTCACCGTGATGACCGGCGGCGGTCCGGGCGTGATGGAAGCCGCCAACCGGGGCGCGCGTGACGTGGGCGGCCCGTCGGTGGGCTGCAACATCGAGCTGCCCTTCGAACAGCAGCCCAATCCCTATCTCGACCGCTCCGTGACCTGCCGCTACTTCTTCGTCCGCAAGGTGCTGCTCTTCAAGTACTCGTACGCCTTCGTGGCGCTGCCCGGCGGCCTCGGCACGCTCGACGAACTCACCGAGGCGCTGACGCTCATCCAGACCGGCAAGATCAGGCAGTTCCCGGTGGTGCTCGTCGGCACCGCCTACTGGCAGCCGTTCGTGGAGATGCTGCGCACGATGGCCGAGGCGAAGACCCTTTCGCCGCACGACCTCGACCTGATGCTCGTGACCGACTCGATTCGCGAGGCCACGCTGCACATCGAGCGACATGCGATTCAGCGCTTCGGTCTGACCAAGGGCGCGCGGCCCTCGCCGTGGCGGTGGCTGGGCGAACGCGCGCTGGGCGTCACGCGGCGCGCGGACTAACGGACGCCCGACACCCAGGCCATCACCGTCGCGGTGGCGGCCGAGAGCACGAAGCCCCAACCCATGTCGACGGCCGTCAGCCGGAGCGTGTAGAACTGGTTGGCAAATAGGCCGATCCAGACCAGATCGAGCGCAAGGAAGGTGCCGAGGCCGGCGGCAAAGGGCTCGAGGAAGTCCAACACGTCGAATTGAACGCTCGCGAAGCGGTCCACGGTTCCCTCAGCGGCCGACAATCTCGTGGCTCTGCGTCCCGGGGCCTCCCGGGCGCGGTAAGCTGAGATATGCGACTCGTCAAGCTCGCGTTGGCCAGCCTCAGCCCCACGGTGGGCGCCGTACGCAGTAACACGGCCGCCCTCGTGGCAGCGGCGCGCGGGATGGCCGAGGCCGAGGTCACGCTCGGCGCCTTCCCGGAGCAGGTGATCGGCGGCTACCCACCCGAAGATCTGGTGCAGTGGCGAGGGTTCCTCGATGCGCAGCGGCGCAGCCTCGACACCTTTGCGGCCGACACCGCCGAGCTGCCGACCGTGTTCGTGCTCGGTCTGGCCGTGCCCGTGCAATCGCTCCTGTTCAACACCGCCGCGGTCGTGCACCGGGGGCAGGTACTGGCCTTCGTGCCCAAGGAAAAGCTCCCGACCTACAACGTGTTCTATGAAGGGCGCACGTTCTCGCGTGGCGGCCCCGGCCTGGCGCTCGACGCCGGCGGCGTGCCGCTTGGCGACTACGTGTTTGCGTTCGACTTCGGCACGGTGGGCGTGGAGGTCTGTGAGGATGCGTGGGCGCCCGAAGGCCCCATGCGTCGGCGGTGCTTCTCCGGGGCCGAGGTCATCGTGAACGTCTCGGCTTCGCCCTACCGCATGGGCGTCGTCGACACGCGCCGCGAGATGCTGGCCACGCGCGCCGCCGACAACCAGACCGTCCTGGTCTATGCCAACGCGGTCGGCGCCCAGGACGGCCTGGTCTACGACGGCGGCGGCTTCGTCTACCAGAACGGCCGGCTGGTTCACGAGGCCGAGCGGTTCGCCGAGGGAACCGCCACCGCGGTCGTCGATCTGGACCGCACGCGTCGGTTGCGCCTCGAACACACCACCTGGCGCACCGACTGCGAACATTTCGTGCGCCGAGACCGCGCCGTGCCGACCATCCGCGCCACTGGTGCGACGGCCGACGGAAGCCGGCTCGTGTATCCTCCGCCGCCCGGCGGCAGCTTCTTCCTCCCTGCCCCCTCGCCGCCGCCGGTCGACGCGCGCGATGCGGCCCTCGATGACCTCTTCGAGGCGCTCGCGGTAGGGGTGGCGAGCTACTACACGAAGACGGGCGCGTTCCGGTCCCTCGGGCTGGCGCTCTCGGGCGGCCGCGACTCCATGCTGACGCTGCTGGTGGCCTGGCGGGCGGCGGCCCGCATCCTCGGCCCAGAAGGCAGCGCCCCGGGCGCGCTCCTCACGACGTTCTACATGCCCACGCGGCATTCGCAGGACGCCACCCGCACGGCCGCCCACGAACTGACCGCGGCGCTCGGCGTCGCGCTGCATACCGTGCCACTCGACGACGCGTACGACCGCGAGGTCGAGGCGGCCCGCATCATGCTCGGCGGGCAACCACCAGGCGAGATGACGCGTCAGAACGTACAGGCGCGCTTGCGGGGCCAGCGGATGTGGAACTGGGCCAACACCTCGGGCGCACTCTTCCTGCAAACCGGCGACATGAGCGAAAAGGCAGTCGGC
>JANORI010000604.1:0-7339 GCA_031415235.1 Acidobacteriota bacterium
GAGCCGATTGGTCGCGTCGTCGGTCGCCGCGCCGGGCCGGAGGGCCTGTCCACCGCGACCAGCCGGGCCGACCATGCGAAGGCGTGGACCCACGCGCTCGGTGGCGCGCGGGTGCCGCGCGGGGTCTACCGATTCGCCACCCACGAAGAGGCGGACCGCTGGCTATGGCGGATGCTGACGCGCCGGACGCGCTAGCGTCGCGGGAACCGACGGTTGAAGACCTCCGCGACCTCTGTCGCGCGCTGAACGACCGCGGTGCCCGGTACATCGTCGTCGGCGGGTTTGCCATGCGTGCCGCCGGCTACATCCGCGGCACCATGGACATCGATCTCATCGTGGCGGCAGACCTTGAAAACGAAGCACGCGTATTCGAGGCCGTTGCCACCCTGCCGGACCAGGCGGCACGCGAACTCGGGACTGGCGACCTCGTGCGCTACACGGTAGTTCGCGTGGCGGACGAGATTGTCGTCGATCTGATGCGCTCGGCCGGCGGGATCGACTACGACCAGGCGGCCAAGGATGTGGTCGTGCGGGAGGTGGACGGCGTGTCCATCCCGTTCGCCTCACCGCGGCTGCTCTGGCGCATGAAGGTCGTCACCGGTCGCGAGAAGGACGCCGCGGATCTCGTGTTCCTGCGCCACTGGTTCGCGGAGCGCGGCGAGACGCCGCCGGGGACGTAAACAGCGACCCGGATGCTCGGATGTGCACGATCATCACGATCATGTACATTCATACCTCACCCATGCCGCCGGCCATGCCCTCATGGTGTGTCGAGTCACGAGACCGGATAGAATCACCACGTGGCATCCCGACCGTCGGCGCTGGCGAACTGGTCGCCCGAACAAGTGGCGCAAGGACGGCGCTGGGTCAAGACCTGGCAAACGGCTGCGCCGCGCCTGGAGGCCATCCGACGGCAGGAACTCCGCCAGCTCGATCCATATACCGCCATCTCGTGGTTGTGCGGACCCGCCAGCTACCGCGAGGCCCCGCGCGCCCCGAAACCCACGTCGGGCCTGATCGAACAACAGCGACTCTTCGGCAAACTCCGCCAACCGTGAACGCGCTGATTCAGGCCGCCGCGGAATTGCAGGCCGTGTGCGTCCAGCACGACTGGCGGTTCTGCTTCATCGGAGGGCTGGCGGTGCAACGGTGGGGCGAGCCGCGCGAAACCGTCGACGTCGATCTGACGCTGCTGACGGGCTTCGCAGATGAGAACCGTTATGTGTCCGTCCTGATGGACAAGTTCGAGGCTCGAGTCGACGACGCCGCACAGTTCGCCGCAGTCAATCGGGTCCTGCTGCTGCGAGCGGCATCGGGAGTGGGCCTCGACATCGCGCTCGGCGGCCTGCCGTTCGAAGAGTTGGCCGTGTCCCGTGCCAGCCTGTTCACGTATCCACCGGACATTCCGCTTCGCACCTGCTCGGCGGAAGACCTGATCGTGCTGAAGGCCTTCGCCGACCGTCCGAAAGATTGGCTCGACATCGATGGCATCATCATCCGCCAGTCTCTCCATGTCGACTGGCCGTACGTCCACGCCCAGCTGGCGCCGTTGGCCGAACTCAAGGATGCTCCCGAACTGCTCGCGAAGCTTGACCGCAGGCGCATCGACTTACAGGGCTAGCTCTGGGCTAGCTCCTGGCCGCAGAGCGCCACGAACACCCTGAGATCGTCGCGATCTTTCCCGGACGCCAGCGATGGAACTGGTCGAGGGCGACGACCTGTCGCAGCGCATCGCCCGCCTCCGCGCTCCGGGCGCTCCGGCGGGGCAGGTCTACCGCAAGGCCATCGCCGAGGCGTGGGTGGCCAAGAACCGGCTGCTGGAACTCGGCGTGCCGCTCGAGCATGCGCTCTACGTGCTGCCGAATGCCAAGGCCCAGCGCATGGTGGAATCGGGTAGCTTCCTGGCGCTGCAGCACAAGTGGACGCTGCGCACCTGCTTCAACGCGCAGGAAGAGATCTACCTCGCCTCGATGGACGAGATCGCGCAGGTGCGCGACGTGCATCCGCGGCTCGGTAAGTTCCTAGGGCCGCCGTGTGTGCTGCGCAACAAGGTGGCGTCGCCGCGCTGCACCGACGGCACGCACTTCTGCGGCGTGCCCGTGTGGAACACCTTCCCCGACGCGCTGAGGCTGCTGTAGACCGTTCCGGTGCCGTGACGCTCACGCCCTGGATCGCGCACCTCTACACCGCGTCTGGCGCCGTCACCGCGCTGGCCTCGGCCATGGCCGTGCATGCCGGCGACTATCGGACCGCGCTGTTCTGGCTGGCCACCGCCACGGTGATCGACGCCACCGACGGCGTGCTCGCCCGTGCGCTCCGCGTGAAGGAACGACTGCCCTGGTTCGACGGCGCCAAGCTCGATGACATCGTCGACTACCTGACCTACGTGTTCGTGCCGGTCCTCTTGATCGTGCGTGCGGAGCTCGTGCCGTCGTCGCTGTCGATGTGGAGCGGCGGCGCCGTGCTAGTCGCGAGCGGCTACGGCTTCAGCCGCGCCGACGCCAAGGTGGCGACCACCGACTACTTCTTCACCGGCTTTCCGTCGTACTGGAACATCGCGGCGCTCTACTTGTACGTGTGGCACCTTGCGCCGCTCACGAACGCCGCGATCCTGGCGCTGCTCGTGGTGCTGGTGTTCGTGCCCACGCGTTACGTGTATCCTTCGCGCACGTCGACCTGGCGCGTGGCCACCAACCTGCTCGGCGCGACGTGGGGCGTGTGCCTCTTCATGATGATCTGGCGCCTGCCGGCGGTGGACGGGCCGTGGATGCCGCTCTCGCTGGTGTTCCCGCTCTATTACCTGGGGCTCTCGGCAAAGCTCAGCGTAGACGAGCATAAGAGCCGGGTAGCGGAACGCTCGTGACAGTGTTCGTCGCAGGCGCACCTGCAACTCGGCGTCGGTGGCGGTCGGAAATTGCGCGCGCAGTCCGGTCAATGCCGCCTCGCACGCATAGTCGAACAGGGCAGCCCCCTGTATCAAGCGCTGTTCCACCGTCATGCGGTGAGCCCGAAGGTGGCGGTCTCGTTCGAGGGCGTCGGCGAGTGCCCGAAAGTCAGGATTCACGGTGGCTCACGCGAGCTGTATCGTAGCGCGTTCCTGCTGTCACGCGCGGTGAGCGTTCGGGTCACGCGCCTGCTTGTGCTCGGCCAACCTACGGTCCCACAATCGCGACTGCGGCAGAGTCTTCACTCATCCGATTCCAGAGAAGGGTCGTGGAGAGGGCAAACAGCGCGACGCCACCGAGATTCCACCCTCCCGCGCGCAGAACGACCCCCGCCCATACTGGCACGTAGGGGCCGAGAAGAACGGCCACGAGTACGTAGAGCGCCGGTAGCGCCACACCTGCCCAGCGGGGATAGTGCGTCCTGCCCAGCACGGCGAGACCAAAGGCAAGAAGGAACGAAGAGCCCGCAAGCCCCAACCCAAACCGAAGGAGCGGCACGGCGTAGGTTCCGAACGCAAGTAGCGCCTCAGGGCCAGGGCCGACGCCGTTCGCGAGTTCCGCGCGAAGAATCGACCTGGTGAATGCGAAGGAGGCGTGCCACACAGTGCAGAGGCATGCGGTGTACCCGAACGCGACCAGGATCCACCGGGACGCCCAGGAACCCGCCGGCCGAATGGCGAGGGACAGATGCCAGCCTCCGACCACGTAGAAGGGAATCGTCAGCACCCCGAGGTAGTAGCCCCATGTCACTTGCTGCTGCGGTAGGCCCGGGCATCCGTCCAGAACGAGTACGGCCGCGAGAAATCGAGCGTGGTCAACATCAGCAGGTCCGATGCCACCATTACCAGGAACACCGCAGTTGCCAGGAGCCCGCTCAGCCGAAGTCGCGCGTTCAGGCGCAGTGCGTCGCGTCGACCGGGGTGGGATCGGTCTCCGGTATCGGCCATCAGCGTTGGGCCTCGGTGCTACCCGCCTGCGTGGTACGAACGCTGCACATCTGCCGCGCGCCTCAGGCGACAGGATGGCACAAGTCAGTCGCCCGGGGACGGCTCCATTGCGCGGGCATTGCCCTCTGCGGGGGCGGCCGCTTGATATAGCTATTATTTATAGCTATAATTTGCGGCATGGACGTCAGCATCGCCGAAGCCAAGAACCGTCTACCCGAACTCATCCGCGCGGTAGAAGGGGGTAGTGCCGTCGTGATCACCCGCCACGGCAAGCCGGTCGCTCAGCTGACTCCCCCGCCGGTGGCACGCCGGTTGGTCCGGCTCGGCGGCATGAAGAGCCGCATCCGACTATTACCCGGTTGGGATGCGCCAGTGGACCTTGACCGCTTCCTTGGCGGCGAGTGATGACCATTACGAGCGGTTACCTGCTTGACACCAACGCGGCCCTGATCGCGCTGACGAATCCTGCCGCACTGTCGCGCCGGGTCCGCAAAGCCATGCTCACAGGCCCCAATCTGTTGAGTGTGGTCGTCTACTGGGAAGTCTTGCTGAAGACGATGAAGGGGGCCCTCGACGTGGGCGAGCCGCGGACGTGGTGGTTGGACGCGGTCGACCAGTTGGCCGCGACGCCGCTCGTCCTGCGACCAGAGCATGTGTCTGAGGTGTATACGTTGCCGCCGATCCACAAGGACCCGTTCGACCGGATTCTGATCGCGCAAGCGACGGTTGAAGACCTCACACTGCTGACGATCGATGGAGACATTCCCCGGTACGCATCCGACCGGTTCCGCGTCATATCGTGATCGCGCGGTTTACTTGACCGGCGCCAACCGCGCAGTGCGCAGTCCAGAGTCCCACACCCACAGGTCCTCGCCTGATCATTCACCCAGACCACGGCGCGTTGCGATGGAACCAGTCATGGGCCGTGGCAGGCTGCCATTCCTGAGGAGCCTGCCTGGGGTGGTCATCGCCGCGATGGGCGTTGACGGCGACCCACCCTTCTGCTGGAGTCGCAGGGCGTCGGACGACTACTGGGCCGGCACGGCCCGTCGCAGTTCATCGAGCCAGTGCTGCACGACCACCAACCGGTGCGGAGCGTCCCGCTGATCGTCCTTGATCATCAGCATGCGCGTGCCATCAGCGGATACGTCGTAGGTGCGCCCAGGATTGCCAGGCGAGGTGTAGTTGCCACTTGGCAACCACTCGGGCCAGATGTGGTCGACTTCTCCCAGCTCGCGATCAGGGTTGGTGACCGCGGTAATCGGTCCACCACTGGCGCTTACTCGCAGCAGACCAGTGGCGCCGTTGGTCGTGGCATAGATGATCGTGTCGTCGAGGCCCCATGTAGCGCCGCGACCGGTCGGGGCATCGAGCGTCGCGATCGGAACGACTGGGCCGCCACCCACCGAAACCTTCTTCAGCTGACCAGCGTCGGTGAAGCCTATCCACTGGCTATCGGGCGAGGTGAACGGGCCGCGAGGGAAGTGCGTGTACACTGCTGTCGCTTCCAAAGAGTCGAGCGGGCGGACGAATAACTGCGGTGCCCCGATTCCCGACGTAAACGAGACGGGCGCCGTCGGGTGTGATGGCGATGTGACGTTGATTATCGATGAGCGTCAGCGTGCTGGCGCCGGACGTGGTCACCTCCAGGCACGAGATTCGAGGCATGCTCGAATCGGAAGTCTGTGTCGCTAGGTATGCCGCACCAGCGCCGACGACGCTGGCAAGGAGCAAGGTGGTCATCAGCCAAGTCGCGCGCGCCGGAGACGGCGCGGAAAGCGGCGACCGGTCGGGCGTCGGAAGATCGAAAGCGCCGTCAAGCGCCAGGCGAACATCGGCAATGTCGTGGATCCGCTGCTTGGGATCCTTCTGCAAACATCGCTTGAGATAGACAGCGATCACGGGAGTGAGTGCGGAGTGAATCCGCGACCAGTCGGGCTCGCGCGCAAGCACCGACGCGAGCACTTCGGCGACGTTCGCTCCCTCGAATGCTCTCGTCGCTGTGACCATCTCGAAGAATACGCAGCCGAAAGCCCACCACGTCCGCCCGCTTGTCGACCGCAGCCCCGCGTGCCTGTTCTGGGACGATAGGAAACATTCGCAGGGTCTGAAGGGTGACAGAACATCCGTTATCGGACTCTGGCCTCCCCACGCAGGGCCGTGTTTTGCGGCTTGCTGCCGTGGCACAGGGACCAAGCCGAACTAGCTGCTGGATCCCTTCACGTCCGAGGCGTGGCGAGCTTAGGATTAGGGGGCCGCTATGGACATCCACGAGCGCCGACGGTCATGAGCCGGAACCTCCTCACTCTCCTGGTCGTTGCGCTAGGAGCTGCGTGTGGTAAAGGTGGCACGCCGACGTCGCCAACCGGGCAGGCGGAAACGACGACGTAGAGCGTGGAGTGGGTCGTCGTTTGCGACGAGCGCGAATGGTCGGGGCGCCTCCCGTGGCGGCGGTTGGCTGACCCTCAGTGGCTCCGACTGCGGACGTGCCGCCACCCTCATGATCGGGATTCCTGCCAACGCCCAGCGGCGTGATCTGGTTGCGCCACAGGAAGCGCGAATCAGGAAAGCCGTGCAGGAGGAGCACCGCGGCGCCGGTGCCCTGATCGTTCACCGGGTGACGCGGCGTGGGGAACACTGCGTAGAGCGCCGCGACGAGAATGGTGTTCGCGGGGGCATTCTGACGTTGAGCCGCATTCCGCCTTCCGGCGGGCTCGTGGGGCAGGAATTTCAGCGCGACTGGCTGTAGGATCGTGTCTGCGCCGCTGTTCGCCCAGCGTGAGGGGACGGCGGGCCACACCCGGGCCGACGCAGCCTCCAATGACCTCCCCTGCTCGCGAACCGCGCCGCGGATCGGTCATGTTCTCACTGCGCGCGCTCGTCGTGCTCGCGCTGTTGCTGCCGCCGCTCTGCCTGATGGCGGCGCTCACGGCTCCAGGCGAGCCGGCCGATGCGCTGTTACGACGATGGGCGCGGCGCGTGTTGCGGTGGGGCGGATGCCAGGTCACCGTAACCGGAGCCGAGCATCTCGGGGCCGACACGTGTGCCCTGCTCGTGGCCAATCACGCCAGTTTCATCGACTCCGTCGTGCTGCTGGCGTTCGTGCCCGCGCGCTTCAAGCTGGTCGCGAATCATCTCGTCGGCACGCGGCCCTTCATCGGCCTCGCCGTGCGAAAGGCGGGCTATCTCTTCGTGAACCGCGCGTCGGCGGCCTCGCGCGCGGCGTGCGGCCGCGCGATGATCGACACGCTGCGTTCGGGGACGTCGCTGCTCGTGTTTCCGGAGGGCACGCGGTCGTTGGCCGGGCTCCTGCCCTTTCGGCTCGGCCCGTTCCGAGTGGCCGTGACGAGCGGGCGCCCAGTCGTACCCATCGCCCTGGACGGCACGCGCCAGCTGATGCCCAGGCAACTCCGCCTGCTTTCGCCATCGGCCATCACGGTGACGATC
>JANORI010000605.1:0-5514 GCA_031415235.1 Acidobacteriota bacterium
CTTACCTCAGGGACTCAGCGCGCAGGCGCGCAAATTCCGGCACGAGATCGCTCTGCCCGAGTGCCTCCTCGAGCATCGCCAAGACCTGGCGCACGCGCGAATCGTCGATCCGTGCGCCCTGCACGCGCAGCAGCACGGCCACGTCGTCCAGATCCTTGGGGCGGGCCGCCAGCACTTTCAGAATGACCAGATCCGTCACGTCCACGACCGGCACGACGACGCCGTCGACTGAAAGACGACGCGCGCGCGCGAGGAATTCCTCTTCCAGGCCCGGACCGGCGAGCACGAGATCCACGGGGAGCCGAGTTGGGTCGTGCACGAGCGGCAGCACGCGGGTCTGCGCCAGGAACGTCGGGTCGCGAAAACGCGGCTGGAACCGGTAGGCTTCCAGGGTCGCGATCCACTCGGCCACCGGGCGATTCGCGGGCGCCTGCACGGTGACGTCGACATCGGCCGTGAGGCGCGCCACGCCGTAGACAATCGCCGCCTGGGCGCCGAAGAGGTACCACGGGATGCGCTGCGCATCCAGAGCCGCGGCCAGATCCGCCAGCAGGTCAGCGACTGGCGAGCGCACGGGCAGCGCGGTCCAATCGCTCGCGCACATCGAGATGGTCGGCCAGATCGCGACCGCGATCGGCCTCGGTCGGAAACGCGGGCTGCACCGCGCGCGCATGCAGCCACAACTGCGTGGCGGCCTGCCGGGCGGCGGCCGGGCCTTGGCGGCGGTATTGTTCGGCCCAGTAGTCGAGTTTAGCCGTCGCTGCGGCAGCCCAGTCACGCCGCGCGAAGTGCCTCAGGCCTGCTTGGTCCACGGCCAATTGTAGCGTCGTGCCCGACCTCGCGAAGGTCGGGTCCTGTCACCCCACGATAGCCACGGCGCCCAGCACATGCCCGCCCAGCGCGCGGTCGCCGTCCACGGTCACGACCTGTTCGGCCTCGGCGCGCGTCAGGGCCTTGGTGAAGAGACGCCATGCCACCTGGCCCTGGATGGTGACAGTCGCCACCGCCGGCCCGGCGAGGCCGCGAGTGAGCCGCCAACTGTCGTCGCCGCGACACAACTGCCACAGGTCGCCCGCGGGCCCGGTCACGCTCACGTCCAGATGCGCCCCGGCCGCCGCCATAAACCGCCACGCCCTCGGCGTTCACGCGGTCCACGAACGCCCGCACATCCGCCGGCGCGCCCGACGCCGGTCGTTCCACGGCATGGCCGTCGCGCACGAGGGACAGCCGACGCAATGCCGTATCGAGCAGATGCGCGGCCACATGACGCACGCGCCAGCCGGCGACGATCGTGGGGCGATCCCACTCGTCGGCGGTGAGCGTCTCGAGCAGGTCGAGCAGGTGCGCCTCGACGCGCTCGATGGCGTCGAGCACCGCGCGGGTGTCGATGGGGTCCAGAGGCGGCGGCGCCGGCGGCATGCCGCAGGATACCGCGGCCGCGGGCACGACCGGGCCGGCACGACGGCGCGCGCGCATCTGGTCCACAATGTGGCACCATGTCCGGCTTCCGCCGCGTCGTCACTGCCCTTGTGCTCGTTGCCCTTGCCATGACCGAATCCCCTACCGCCCAACCCCGAAAGATCTTCTGGGGCGACGAAGTGCCCGCCGGCTGGAGCGGCACGTGGCCCGCCGACCTGCTCACCATCCCCGAGCGCACCACGTGGACGCGCACGGTGAGCACGCTGCACCTGCACGAATGGATTGCCGCACTCAAGCTGAAGACCGAGTTCCTGCACGTCGAGACCATGTTCCTCAGCCCGCTGCGCAAGGCCGCACCGGTGATGGTGCTGGCCAACCCGCGCGTGACGACGCCGGCCGAGGCGCGCGCGTCGGGCAAGCCGGTGGTGTTCCTGCTCGGCAACATCCATCCGCCCGAATCGGAAGCGGCCGAAGCCATGCTGATGCTGGCCCGCGACCTCGCCGCCGGCAAGCGCCGGGCGTTGCTCGACCACGTGATCGTGATGATTGCGCCCATCTACAACGTGGACGGCACCGACACGTTCGTGACGCAGGACGGCGGCCTGGGCAGCGAGACGCCGCACATCCAGGGCGTGCGCGAGAACTCGCAGGGCCTCGACCTGAACCGCGAGGGCGTGAAGCTCACCTCGGTCGAATCGCAAGGCCTGACCCGTACGCTGAACGCCTGGGATCCGCTGCTGCTGCTCGACGGACATCTGATGAGCCGGGTGGACCACGGCTACGCCAACACCTACGGCACCGCGACCATCCCCGCGGCCGCGCCCGGCCCGCGCGCCTACATGACCGACACGCTCTTCCCTGCCGTGCGCGACGCCGTGCGCGCCGGCTTCGGCCTCGAGATGTTCACGCACGCACTGGCCGTACCAGACACCTGGCCGCCGAAGGCGTGGAGTCACGATCGCGCGGCCTGGACGGTGGAAGCGAAAATGGTGGTGAACGCCTACGGACTGCGGAACCGCTTCGCGATCATCACCGAGACGCCTGGCCAGCCTACCTTCGAACGCCGCATCTACGCGCAGTACGCGTATCTGGCGGCGCTCGTCGACTACGTCAAGGCCCACGGCACCGAGATGCAGGCCGTCGTGAAGAAGGCGGACGACGACACGGTGGCGGCCGTGCTCGCCGGCGCCGAGCAAGGCACGCTCACGAACTTCCTCGACGGCGAGTACCAGTCGGCAGGCACGATCGACCTGCTCGCCTATCGCACCAACGAGCCGATCTACAAACCCGGTACGAGCCTGCTGGGCACGAAACCCGGCACCGCTGCTGGACCGCCGGAACTGGTGCGCGGCGTCGATGACCTCACCAGGCCCGTGGGCACGCGCACGGCCACCGTGCCACGCGCCTACGTACTGCCGCCGACCCTCGCGAACGTGGCCGCCAAGCTGCGCGCCCACAACGTGCGCGTCACCACGCTCGAGGCGCCCGTGAAGGTGCAGGGCGAGCAGTTCACCATCGATCGCATGTACAGCGTGCGGCGCGCCGGCTACGAGATGACCACGCTCGACGGCTCGTTCTCGCCGGTGCTCACGAAGGAATTCCCCGCCGGGTCGTTCCTGGTGGACATGGCGCAGCCCATGGCCAACGCGGCGTTCTACTACCTGGAGCCGCAGGCGCGCGACGGCTTCGTCGGCTGGCACGTGCTCGACGACGCCCTGCGGGCGCTGGGAGCGGCCGAGCGGTCGGTGGTCTACCCCGTGTTCAAGGCGCGACGGCTGCCGTAGCGTCTGGCGCCTCGGCGCGCTCCCGTATGCCCAGCCACACGACCGCAGCGGCCATCATCACGATGAACGGCACGCTCAGGCCGTTCACCGCCGGCCAGCCGAGTCGCGTGATGGCGGGCCCGGCCAGCAGTGACACGGCGGCCTGCGAGCCGAACACCACGAAGTCGTTGACGCCCTGCGCGCGGAAACGCTCCGACGGCGCGTAGCTGGTCGTGAGCAGGGTCGTGCCGGCCACGAACAGGAAGTTCCAGCCGATGCCGAGCAGTACCAGGGCCGACGCGTAGTGCACGAAGTGCTGCCCGACATAGACGCTGATGACCACGCAGGCCGACATCGCGGCCAGACCGATGAGCATCATCCGGCGCACGCCGAGGGCGCCAATCAGCCAGCCGCTGGCCAGCGACGGCAGATACATGCCGAGCAGGTGCATCGAGATCACCGACTTGGTCGCGCCCACGCTCATGCCGTCCACCACGTGCATGCTGATCGGCGTGGCCGTCATGATGAAGCTCATCACGCCGTAGGCCGTCACGCCCGCGAGCACGGCCGCGACAAACGCCGGCTGACGCGCGACCATGCGAAACGGCCGGGCACCGACCGCCGTCGTGACCGTTCGCACCGGTGGGTCACCAAGCGGCAGCAACAAGAGCGTCGCGGCGGCGCACACGACGGCCAGCGCCACGAACGAGCCCGTGAACTCGGGCCAGCCACCGAGCAGGCGCGTGCGGTCGCCCAGTTCCGGCGCCAGTACCGCCGCGGCCAACGTGCCGAGCATCACCATCGACACGGCTCGACCGGCATCGGCCTGGTCCACGAACTCCGCTGCCGCGAAGCGGTACTGCTGCACGAACGCCATGTTCGCGCCGAGCAGAAACCCCGCCACGCACAACCCAACGAAGGCGCCGTTTGCGACACTGAGCGCGCACAACAAGGCGGCCACCATGGCCATCAGCGCGCTGCCCACGAACGCGGGCTTGCGCCCAACCCGCTGCATGATCAGCGAGGCGGGAATGGAGGCGAGGGCCACGCCGAGCACCGAGAGCGAGAGCGGCAGAGTCGCTATGGCCGGATACGGCGAAAGCTCGGTGCCGATGATGCCGCCGAACGTGACCAGCACGATCGTGCCGCAGGCGGCACATGCCTGGGCGAGGGCCAGAATCCACACGTTGCGCATGCCGTCTATCGTACGTGAGCGAGGGTGGACGCGCGCCCGATCGCTCTACTGCACCATGTTCCGGCGCGTCACGCCGTGGGGCCGCGCCAGCCGGCGGTGCGCTCGAATGCGGTGGCGACGGCGGCCTGCCGCTGCAACAGCATCCGCAGCGCCGGACCGTCGATGCCGCCCCAGGGCGCACTGACGATGTGGAGCAACCGCTGCTCCTTCACCCCCAGAGGCCCGCGCGCCACGGTCGTGTCGTAGAACGCGTTCACCGCGGCCCGCGTATCGGCGTCGAACCACCCCTCGCGCACCGGCACGCCGTCGTTGACCACGCGGAAGCGCTCGTCGCTGCTGCCGGCGCCCATCTTGGCCTCCAAGGCGCGCAGGAGCCGGTTCGCACTCACCTGGATGATGTCCACCTGATGCAGTGCCCAACGGTTGCCAGCCAGCGGCGTGGACGTGATCAGCAAATGCCCGCCCGGCCTCCGGTAGCTGCCGCCGCGGCCGCTGCGGCGGTAGTCGTAGCTCACGGTGAAGGCGCGGCCGTCGACAGCGGTGGCAAACGACACCGGCCACTTGTCGCGGCCCCGCGCGGCGGTGGCACCCAGGTCGGTCGCCAGACCCTCGAGCAGGGCGCGATAGCGACGATACTCGCGGCTCGGCCCTACGGCCATCACCACGAAGGCGAGCGCGAAGAGACCCAGGAACACCTGCGCCCACAACGGCATTGCCGCCAGCGCGGCCACCAGGTCAGTGAGCATGCGGGTCGGTTACGGCTGGGTGGTGACCGCGGCGGGCTTGCGCTGGCCGGCCAGGAACTCGAACGCCTTCGGCAGGTTGGGCACGACCACGTCGGAGTGGTTGCCGCCGGGCACTTCCACATAGGTGACGGTGGCGCCGAGTTTCTTGAGCGCCCCGACCATCGTGCGCGATCCGGCGACGTTCACCGTGGGATCGGCGTCGCCATGCACGACAAATTGCGGAATCGCCTTCATGCGCTCGGCCAGCAGCGGCGAACCCGCGCCCGAGAACGGCACGACTGCGGCCCAGATGTCGGGATACTTCGACGCGAGCGCCCATGTGCCGATCGCGCCCATGGAGTGGCCGATGAGATAGATCCGCGACCGATCGACGTTGTACTGAGTCTTCATC
>JANORI010000606.1:0-28827 GCA_031415235.1 Acidobacteriota bacterium
CCATCGGCGTTTCGCGGCCAACGCCACCGAGGTGCCGAGCAGGCCCGCGCCGATGACCAGCAGGCGCGCGAACGGCGCCGCCGTCATCGGCTCAGCGCGCCCAGCCGCGGCGCGCCATCGGCTCGAGACAGATGCTGCGGCCGATGGCCGGGGCGATGATGCGCAGCTCCGCCATCAGGCGTTCGAACTGCACCGGGAACATCGACTGCGCGCCGTCGGACCACGCGTGATCCGGATCGTTGTGCACTTCGATGAGCAGCCCGTCCGCGCCGGCTGCGGCCGCCGCGCGCGCCATCGGCGCCACCTTGTCGCGCCGCCCCGTGCCGTGGCTGGGGTCGACAAAGACCGGCAGATGCGAGAGTTCCTTCACGATCGGAATGGCCGAGACGTCGAGCGTGTTGCGAGTGCTCGTCTCGAAGGTGCGGATCCCGCGCTCACACAGCATCACGTTGCTGTTGCCGCCCGAGAGCACGTATTCGGCCGAGAGCAGCCATTCCTCGATCGTGGCGGCGATGCCGCGCTTGAGCATGACCGGCGTGCGCGCGCGGCCGAGCTCCCGCAGCAGCGTGAAGTTCTGCATGTTGCGTGCGCCCACCTGGAAGATGTCGGCGTACTTGGCGCACACCTCGATCTGCGAGCTGTCCATCACCTCGGTGATGAGTTTCAGGTCGTGCGCGTCGGCGCCGTCACGCAGCATGCGCAGCCCCGCTTCGCCGTGTCCCTGAAAGCTGTACGGTGAGGACCGCGGCTTGAAGGCTCCGCCCCTCAGGACCTTGGCGCCGGCCCGCTTCACCGCGGCCGCCGTGGCGTGCACCTGCTCCTCGGTCTCGGCGGAACACGGGCCGGCCATC
Source organism: Acidobacteriota bacterium (assembly GCA_031415235.1). Lineage (GTDB taxonomy): Bacteria > Acidobacteriota > Vicinamibacteria > Vicinamibacterales > UBA2999 > CADEFD01. The sequence continues at coordinate 852 of JANORI010000606.1, forward strand.
ACGATCACTTCGTCGCCGCCGATGCGGACGTCGCCGATGGTGATGACCGTGTCTTCGGCCCTGAACGTGCGGCTGGCGAGCTTGTAGGGCTCGGTGATGCGCAGCACCTCGTGCACGCCGTCCATCAGTGCGACGAGTCCGCGGTCGACGGTGCCCGATCCCACCACCCCTAGCACGACGCGCGCCGCGCCGGACGAGCGGTGTACGTCCATACCGCGTTCCACGAGGTGTGCAATCACCGCCTGCACTTCGGTGTCCGATGCCCGTTCCTTCATTACGACGACCATGACCTACTCCCCCTGCCCTGTTGCTATCGCGGCGTTGCCGTCGCCGATCTCGTCCGACCGCGTCGCCTCGAGCCGCTGAATACGCCGCGCTTCGTCAATCACCCGTTCGAACAGTCGCACGATCGCCTCGTCGTCGAGCGGTCCGCCGAGCGCCTTGTTCACCTCGCGCACGTGCGCGAGGACCGAGGCCTCGCGCGCCGGCTCGTACACCGGCTTGCCTTCGCCGCGTTTCACCCGTCCGATGGCGTAGGCGCAGCGCGCGCGGCTGTCGAGCAACCGCACGAGTACTTCGTCGATCTGGTCGATCTCGGCCCGCAGGGCCTCGACGCTCAGCTCCGCAGCCATCGCACGTACCGTTCCACTTCCCCGGCGAGCGTCGGCGAACGTCCGTGGTCGGCCACAACCTGCACCAGCGCCGAACCGACGACCGCCGCGTCGGCCCACGCACCGACCGCGCGCACATGCTCGGGCGTGGAAAACCCGAAGCCCAATGCGAGCGGCCGATCGGTTTCGGCTCGGACCCTGGCCGCCAATTCCGCCGCCGAGTCGGCCACGTCACTCCGCGCCCCAGTGACGCCGAGTCTCGAAATGCCGTAAAGGAATCCTCCGCCCAGTTCGGCGGCCCGTCGGATGCGAGGTGCTGAGGTGGTCGGGCTCAAGAGGAAAATTGTATCAAGACCTGCGGCCACAAACGCGTTGCGGGCTTCGCCGGCCTCTTCGGGCGGCAGGTCGAGCACCAGCACCCCGTCGATGCCTGCGGCGCGCGCCCGCCGTGCGAACACGTCGACCCCCATCCGCACCATCGGGTTGGCGTAGGTAAAGAGGACCAGCGGGGCCGACACGTCGGCGCGCACGCTGGCGGCCATGTCGAGCACCCGGGAGAGCGTGGCGCCGCTTGCCAGCGCCCGTTCGGTGGCGCGCTGGATGACCGGGCCGTCAGCGAGAGGATCCGAGAACGGCACCCCCAGCTCGATCACGTCGGCGCCGCCCAGGTCCACCGCGCGCACCACATCGGCTGACTTCTCGAGGTCTGGGTCACCGGCCGTGATGTAGGCGACGAGTCCGGTGCGCCGGGCCGCGCGCAGCCCCTTGAAGGTGTCGTCCAGCCGGCTCATGCCCGGTCTCCGGCGAGCGTCGCCACGGTGTGAACGTCCTTGTCGCCGCGGCCCGACAGGTTCACGACCACCACCGCGCCGGGTCCGAGCGCGGGGCCGAGCGTGGTGAGATGCGCCACGGCGTGCGCGGACTCGAGCGCCGGCATGATGCCTTCAAGACGCGCCAGCGAATGGAAGGCCTCGAGCGCCGACCGGTCGTCGGCCCAGGCATACTCGGCGCGGCCCGAGGCCCTGAGCCACGCATGCTCCGGACCCACGGCCGCGTAGTCGAGGCCGGCCGACACCGAGTGGGTGGGGTCGATGTTGCCGTCGGCGTCCTGCAGCAGCCAGGTCCGCGTGCCCTGGAAGACACCCTCGGCCCCGCCGGCGAACCGCGCGGCGTGCCGTCCCGCGACGATCGCTTCGCCGCCGGCCTCGACGCCGATGAGGCGCACGCCCGGGTCGTCGATGAAGGCGTCGAAGATGCCGATCGCGTTGCTGCCGCCGCCCACGCAGGCCACCACCGCGTCGGGCAGCCGGCCCACCTGGGCCACGCACTGCGCCCGCGTCTCCTGGCCGATGACACTCTGGAACTCGCGCACCATGAGCGGATAGGGATGGGGGCCAAGCGCGGATCCGAGCAGATAGTAGCTGCCTGCGACGTTGGCGACCCAGTCGCGCATGGCGTCGTTGATGGCGTCCTTGAGCGTGGCGCTACCAGCCGACACTCCGCGCACCTCTGCGCCGAGCAGCCGCATACGGAATACGTTGAGCGCCTGTCGGGCCATATCCTCGGTGCCCATGTAGACGACGCAGTCGAGGCCGAGTAACGCCGCGACCGTCGCTGACGCTACGCCGTGCTGACCGGCGCCAGTCTCCGCGATCACCCGACTCTTGCCCATGCGCTTTGCGAGCAATGCCTGACCGAGCGCGTTGTTGATTTTATGGGCACCGGTGTGAGCAAGGTCTTCGCGCTTCAAGAAGATGCGCGCGCCGCCGCACGCCGCGCCCAGCCGCCTGGCTTCCCAGAGCGGCGTCGGCCGTCCGACGTAGTCGCGCAGCAGCCGCTCGAGCTCGGCGCGGAACGCAGGATCGCGTCTCGCCTCCTGGTAGGACGCGACGAGCTCAGCGACCGGTGCCACGAGCGTTTCGGGCACGAAGGCGCCGCCGTAGGCGCCATAGTAACCGCGCGAATCGGGATCGCGATGACCGAAGGTGTGCGTGGTGGTGGAAGCAGGCGTCATGACACGGTCTCTGGAATGGGCAGGCGCGCCGCCGCCACGAACCGCTGAATGCAGTCGGCGGACTTCACGCCCGGGGACAGTTCGATGCCCGACGACACGTCGATGCCATACGGGCGCACGAGCGACACGGCCCGGTACACGTTCTCGGGGGTGAGCCCGCCGGCCAGGACGAGGCGCGCGCAGCGGGCGAGACTTGCGGCCTGCGCCCAGTCTACGGTGTGGCCGGTGCCGCCGTGGCGCTCGGGATCGTGGGCGTCCACCATCAGCAGCGTGCCGGGCGGCACCACCGGCGCCACGCTGTCGATGAGCGGCGCGACCCACACGATCGGCACGCCGAGGGCGAGGAAGGGCGCCGGATCATCGACGCCGTGCAATTGCAGTTCGCCCAGGCCAATCACGGCTACGGCCGTCCGCGCCTCGCCGACGGTTGGTCGGACCATCACGCCGATCGGCGTCACGCCGGCCGGCAGCCGGCGCGCGAGCTCCATGGCACGTGTCATCGTGACGGCGCGCGGGCTGCCGTGCCACAGCACGAAGCCCACGGCGTCAACGTCGACGTCCGCAAGCGCCTCCACGTCTCTCTCGCGAGTGAAGCCGCAGAGCTTGATGCGCAGACGCGTCACGAGGCGACCTTGACCACGCAGAGGGCGCGCAACGCCGCTTCCGGATCGCCTGCGGCCATCAGCCGTTCGCCGACGAGGAACGCATTGTAGCCGGCCGCATGCATGCGCGCGACGTCGGCCGCGCCCGAGAGTCCGCTCTCGCTCACGGCGACGACGCCCTGCGGCATGCGCGCCCCGAGCCGCTGCGATACCGTGGTGTCGACCGCGAGAGTGCGAAGGTTGCGGTTGTTCACGCCGATGATGGCGGCGCCGGTACCGACGGCGATGTCGAGTTCCGCCTCGTCGTGCACCTCGACCAACACCGCAAAGCCCATCGCCGCGGCGACTGCGTGCAGCCGCGCGAGCTCGGCCGGCGTGAGCGCGCTGACGATGAGCAGGATGGCGTCCGCTCCGGCGACGCGTGCCTCGATCAGTTGGTACTCGTCAACGATGAAGTCCTTGCAAAGCAGCGGCACGGCCACGGCGGCGCGGACCACGGCCAGGTGCGCCAATGACCCGTCGAAGAACGAGGGCTCGGTGAGCACCGAGATGGCGGCAGCGCCACCACGCTCGTAGGCTTGCGCCTGTCCCACCGGGTCGTAGGTGGCGGCGAGCACGCCGCATGACGGTGACCGGCGCTTGCACTCGGCAATCACGTTCACCGTGTCGGCGCGCGCCAGGCGCGATGCAAACAGCGCGCCCTGCGGCGTCCGGCTCGCCGCAGCGCGCGACGCCAGCGCGTCGAGCGGAGTGGCGGCGCGGCGCACGTCGAGGTCGCGCGCGGTGGCCGCGATGATCGCGGCGAGCAGATCGGGCACGGCGGAGCTCACGCCGTCGCCTCCGTAGTCACGGCCGCGAGGGCGGCGAGCGTGCGGGCGGCGTGGCCGTCGTCGATGGCGGCGGCGGCGAGCGCAATCCCCTGCTTCAAGGCGGAGGCGTGGCCGCAGATGAACAGCGCCGCGCCGGCGTTCAACAACACGACATCGCGGGCAGGACCGGACTCGCCGGCCAGCACGGCGCGAATCTGGGCGGCGTTGTGGGCGGCGTCGCCACCGCGCAGGTCGGCGGGCGCCGCTTTGGGTAGTCCCACCTCGCTTGGATGCAGATAGAACGTGCGCACCACGTGCCCGTGACACTCCGACACCTTCGTGTAGCCCGTCGTCGACAGCTCGTCGAGCCCATCGGCGCCGTGCACGACCCAGGCGCGGGCGGCACCCAGTTGCTGCAGGGCGCGCGCGATGAGTTCAGTCAGCTCCGGCCGCGCGACGCCGACCACCTGATATCGCACGCGGCCCGGATTCGTGAGCGGACCGAGCAAATTGAACGCCGTGGGCACGCCGAGCGATCGGCGTGCCTCGACGGCATGGCGCGTTGCCGGATGGAAGGTCGGCGCGAAGCAGAAGCCGATGCCCGCCTCGTTGACGGCACGCTGCACCGTGGCGGGCGACGCGTCGATTGAGACACCCAGAGCCTCGAGCACATCGGCGCTGCCGCAGCGGCTCGAGACCGAGCGATTGCCATGCTTCACCACCTGCGCACCCGCCCCGGCGACGACAATCGCGGCGGCGGTCGAGATGTTGAACGTACCCGCTCGGTCGCCGCCGGTGCCGCAGGTGTCGATGGCGCCAGGGCCGGCGTCAATGGTGACGCCGTGGGCCCGCATCGCGCGCGCCAGGCCGACGAGCTCGGCCGGCCGCTCGCCCTTCATCGCCAGACCAATGAGCAGGCCGGCGACTTGCGCCGGGTGCGCCTCGCCACGCATCACGACGTCCATGGCCTGCGATGCCTGGTCGGCAGTCAGATCGTCGCGCCGCAGCAGCGTGCTGAGCAGTTCGGGAAACATCAGGTGCGCTCCAGGAAGTTGCGCAGCAGCCGTCGGCCCTCGCCGGTCAGCACCGACTCGGGATGGAACTGCACGCCGTGCAGCGGGTAGGTCGTGTGGCGCAGCGCCATCACGACCTGGTCGTCGTCGGACCGGGCGGCCACCTCCAGCCCGTCTGGCCAGCCCGCGTCGACGACCACGAGCGAGTGATATCGGCCAACTTCGAGCGGGCTGGTGAGTCCCTGGAACAGCGCACGTCCGTCGTGCGTCACTGTCGACGTCTTGCCGTGCTTCGGCGCCGGCGCCGGTCCGACATGTCCTCCGAAGGCGTGGCCGATCGCCTGGTGCCCGAGGCACACGCCGAGGATGGGGATGCGTGCGGCGACCCGGCGGAGGAGCTCCACCGAGATCCCCGCCTGCGCCGGGTGGCCTGGGCCAGGCGAGATGACGATGCGGGTTGGCCGCATCGACTCCACCTCGTCGACCGAGACGGCGTCGTTGCGCCGCACCTGGATCTCGGCACCGAGCTCACCCAGGTACTGCACGAGGTTGAAGGTGAACGAATCGTAGTTGTCGAGGACGAGCACCATGGTTAGAGCCCCGCGCGCGCGAGTTCGAGCGCGCGCAACATGGCGCGCGCCTTGTCGCGGGTCTCGTCGTACTCGGCCGTCGGATTGGAGTCGGCGACGATGCCGGCGCCCGCCTGCACGTAGGCCCTGCCGCCCTCGAGCACGATCGTACGGATGGCGATACAGAAGTCGAGGTTGCCGGCAAAGTCGAGGTACCCGACCGCCCCCGCGTAGACGCCGCGCGGGCCCGGCTCGAGGTCGTTGATGATCTGCATGGCGCGCACCTTGGGCGCCCCCGACACGGTGCCCGCCGGAAAACAGGACGCCAGCGCATCGAGGCGGTCTTGGCCCTCGGCCAACTGCCCTTCCACTACCGACACCAGGTGCATCACGTGCGAGTATTTCTCGAGGCTCATGTAGCGCGGCACGCGCACGCTGCCATACGTGCTGACGCGGCCGATGTCGTTACGTCCGAGGTCGACGAGCATCACGTGCTCGGCGCGCTCTTTCTCGCTACGCTTCAGTTCGTCGGCCATCCGCTGGTCTTCGTCCTCGGTACGACCGCGCGGACGGGTGCCGGCGATGGGATGGGTCACGACGTTGCGGCCCTCGACGCGGACCAGCATCTCGGGTGATGAGCCCACGATGCTGCGAGGACCGCTGCGCACGAAAAACATGTAGGGCGAGGGGTTCACGTGCCGCAGGGCGCGATACACGGTGAAGGGGTCGGCGGCGATCTCGGCTTCGAGCCGCTGTGAGAGCACGACCTGATAGATATCGCCGGCGGAGATGTGTGCCTTGGCCGCGCGGACGGCTGCCTCATACTGGTCCTGGGTCTGATTCGCCGAGAGCACCAGCGGCCCGTCCTCGCGCGTCTTTGGCACCGAGAGCGGCCGCTCGAGCTCGCGCTCGACAAACGCAATCATCGCGCAGACGAACTGATAGAGGGCCTTCAGATCGTCGTCACCGGCAATGCGGGCGTTGGCAATGACGAGGATCCGGTGCTGCACGTGGTCGAAAGCCAGCACGGTGTCGAACATCATGAAGGCGGCGTCGTCACCTGGCATGGTGCGGCCGTCGAGCCTGGCCGCTGTGGGCTCGAACCAGGCCGCGGCCTCGTAGCCCAGGAAGCCGACGGCACCGCCCGTGAAGCGCGGCAGGCCCGAGACAAACGGCGACTGGAACTCCGCCATGAGCGACCGCAGGGCGGCGGTGAACGGCGTGTCGAGCGTGGTCGTCTCGCCGGCGCGCTCGACCGTCACGGCACCGTCAACCGATCGAAGCACCAGAAAGGGGTCTTTGCCGAGGAACGAGTAGCGGCCCACGTGTTCCCCGCCTTCCACGCTCTCGAGCAGAAAGGCGTAGTCGGCATGCTCGGCGACCTTCAGGAAGGCCGATACGGGCGTGAGCAGATCGGCCACGATCTCCTTGACGACCGGCACGAAGTTGCCCCGCTTGGCGAGATCGACGAATTCATCGAACGTAGTGAGTTTCATAAGGATCCGTGGGAGGGGCGGGCAAAGGCGTCGAGCCGGGTGCGTGCGGCCTCGAGCATCAGCGAGGACGAGGGCTGCTGGCCCGTCCACCAGTGGAACTGAGCGGCGGCCTGCGCCACGAGCATGGGCAGTCCGCCGAGCACGTCGGCGCCGTGGCGGCGTGCCTGCCGTACGAGCGTCGTCTCGGGCGGATTGTAGACCAGGTCGTAGACCAGCCGGCCGGCAAGCGATCCGGAAAGCCGCAGGGGCGTGTCATCCACGCGTGGCGCGGTGCCCACGGGTGTGGCGTTCACGAGGATGTTCCAGTCATCGTCTGGTGGCCAGGGGCCGGCCACCACCCCGCAGGCCGCGGCGGTGGCCCGCGCCGCGTCCCTGCGGCGCGCGTGCAGGCGGACGGTTGCACCCTCGGCAAAGAGCGCCGCGGCCACGCCGCGGGCGGCACCACCTGCGCCGAGCACAGAGACCCGCGCCCCGCGCAAGGTCCGCCCGGCCAGCGGCGCGAGGAACCCTTCGATGTCGGTATTGCGCCCTTCCCACCCGGCGCCGGTGTGGCGCAGGGTGTTGATGGCGCCCAGCCTGGTGGCGCTCGAGGGGCCGGCCGAGGCGCGATGGGCGTCGAGCTTGTACGGGGCCGTCACCGACACGCCCCGGACCCGAAAGGCTGCGGCAAACAGCTCGAAGTCGGCGAAGTCGGCGGCGGCCAGCGGCACGTAGACGGCGTCGAGACCGGCCGCGCGGAATGCCGCGTTGTGCATGGCCGGCGACAGCGAGTGGTCCACTGGCTGACCCACCAGGCCGTAGACCGCGGTGTCGGGGGTGACCAGCGGCACGTGAAACTCGTCGCGCATCCGCGCGAGCGGCAGCTGTCCGGGTGCCACGCCGTCGCCCGCGTAGGTCCACGGCGAGCCGAACTGCGCGGCGAGAATCCGCGATGCCGCGCCGCACGGGCCCATGCCGATGACGACTGCTCGGCCGTCGGCCGTGCGCGCGAGGTCCGCCAGAGTGACGACGTCGGCGAGCCGGTGGGTCATTGCGGCCAGCTTCACGACCTCTGCCCCCGAGGCCAGCAGCGCCCGTAGACGCGCGGGGGCATCGGCAGGTACGCGCTCGAAGTCGTGGAACGACCTGACAATCCGCGCGCCCCCGCTGCGGCGCACCAACTGCTCGGCGGCGCCGTCCTCGACATCGACGTAGTCGGCCCCGAGCGCCCAGGCGGATTCGAGGATCGCCACGCGTGCCTGCTCGTCGCCGTCGTAGCGGCCACCTTGCCACGTGGGACGGCAGGTCACGACCACGCGCGTGCGCCGGCCGGCCAGCGCGCCCGCCACGTCCAGGTCAACGACGCCGTCGAGACGCAGTTCGACCAGGTCGGCGCCTTGGACCAGGTCCCGTCGGTGCCTCAATTCGGCCATGGTGTCGGCCGTGACGGTGGCGCACAGCAATGCAGGTGGCATGAACGCGAAAACGCCCCTTCAACCAGAGGTCGAAGAGGCGTGTGGTCGAAAAGGTCGCGAGGGATAGTGACTACGCGAGACCGGAAGCCCCTTCTACACTGCGCCAATACCAATACCAGCGCGTGCTCGCGCACACGGCGGGCCGAGGGGCACCGGCGAGGCGAGGGCACAAACGGGAGCTGGGGTGCAGGTCAGTCATGAGCGACGATGCACGGACGGTAGCAAAGGGCTGTGTCGCCTGTCAATCCTCAGGCGAATACCCTCAGGCGAATACGCGCCTTGATTCGTCGCAGATAACCCCGTATAACGGATGGCACCCCTGTGACGCGCCTCGCTGCTCCGCTTCTCGCTCTTGCCGTGGCGTGTCTGGCGCTCGGCGTGACTGTCACCTCCGTCACTGCCCGCGACACGATCATGCCGGTCTCGGAAGTGCGTCCGGGCATGGTGGGCGTGGGCCGGACGGTGTTTCGCGGCGCGGCGGTCGAGGAGTTCACGGTGCGGATCATCGGCACGCTCAAGAGCGTGGTGGCGCCGCAGCGCGACCTGATCCTGGCAAAGCTCGAAGGCGGGCCGTTGGCCGAGACGGGCGTCATCGCCGGGATGAGCGGCAGCCCTGTGTACATCGACGGTAAGCTCCTCGGTGCCGTGTCGTATCAGCTCGGGCAGTTTCCCAAGGAGGCAATCGCCGGCATCACGCCCATCGGCGAGATGACCGACGCTACGGCGCTGACGACTGCCCGCGCGCTGCGACCGGCCGCGATCTCGCTCGGCTATGCGGTTCCGGCCAGCGACTTGCTCGCCGTCTGGCGCGGCGACCTGCGTCCGGCCCAGTCCTTTGGCGCCGCGGCCGCCGACGTCATCGCGTCGCTGCTGTCGGCGGATCTGCCCCGCCCGGTCACGACGGATCTGCGACCCATCGCCGTGCCACTCGTGGTCGGCGGGTTCGCCGAGGGCGCCATCGATCGTTTGGTGCCGTCATGGTTGGGCTCCGGGGTTGTGACCATGCAGGCACCGCAGGCCCCGGGCGCCCGTGCCGCGATGCCAGCCGCCGCTCTGGCGCCCGGTGACGCGATTGGCGTGGCGCTGATGTCTGGGGATTTCTCCATCGGCGCGACCGGCACGGTCACGCAGGTCGACGGCGACCGCGTGTACGCGTTCGGCCACCCGCTCTACAACCTGGGCCCGACGGCGTTTCCCATGACGCGTGCCGAGGTGATTGCCGTGTTGCCGAGCCTGGCCACCTCGAGCAAACTCGCCAGCTTGGGTACGGTCGTGGGCACCATCTCGCAGGACCGCGCCACGGCGATTGCCGGCCGGCTCGGCGCGGCTCCGGCCCTGGTGCCGGTGACGGTCACGCTGACGTCGACACGCGCGCCCTCGCGTACGTTTCGCTTCAGCGTGGTCAACGACCAGTTGTTCACGCCACTGCTGACCTATCTCGCCGTGGCCAACGTCATCACGTCGTACGAGCGCCAGACCGGCGCCGCCACCTACCAGGTGCGCGGCGAGGCGCGGGTTGGCGGGCAGCCGCCGATTCGCTTCGACGACGTGTTTGTCGGCGACCAGGGCGCGGCCAATGCGTCGGCGTACGTCGCGGGCCCGCTGACGGCGCTCTATCGCAACGCCACCGAGACGTTCTCGCTTGACGGCATCACGCTCGCGATTGACGCCGACGAGCGGACGCGCACGGCCGAAATCGAACGGGTGTGGCTCGACGATCTCAATGTGCGACCAGGCCGGCCGGCCCGGGTGCACGTGCAGGTGCGCACATTCCAGGGCGACGCACAGCAGTTCGAACTGCCCATCGACATCCCGGCCGGTGTTACCGGCACGTTGCAACTGCTGGTCAGCGACGGCTCGCGGCTGGGAATGCAGGAGGCGCGCGACACACGGCGCGGAGAACTGCAGTCCGTCTCGCAGATCGTGCGGGCGACCAATCGCGCCCGGCACGCGGATCGCATCTATGTCCGTCTGTCCACGTCGGCGCCGGGCGCCGTCGTCGATGGCGAGCCGATGCCGGGGCTGCCGGCGTCGGTGGCGGCCGTGTTCGATGCCGATCGGCCCACCGGTGGCAGCACGCTGCTGCGCTCGGTGCCCCGTGGTGACTGGGAACTCGCGATGCCGTTTGCCGTCAGCGGCTCGCGCCAGCTCACACTCACCGTCGACCCCTCGTGAGTCGACTACCCCTCCGTCCGGTTTGCGTGTTCACGATGATGAGACGCCTCTGCACGATCGCGCTTCTGGCTGCTGTCTCGGCGGCCTCACTCCTGGCCGGCCCGCAGTCGTGGCGCGCGGCCACACAGCCCGAGTTCCTGAAGGGCGATCTCGAGCAGCTGTCGGTCGATGAACATGGCCGGCTCACCCTCGGACCCGCCATCACGAAAGTGTTCGACGCCGGGGTGCCGTTTGTCTGGGCGGCGGTGGCTGGCCCGGGCGGCGCGACCTTCTTGGGCACCGGCAACGACGGCAGAGTGTTCCGAGTGGACGCGGACGGGCGCGGCAGCCTGTTCTACGACGCGCCGGAACTCGAAGTACACGCTCTGGCGCCGGCGCCCGACGGGGGGCTTTTTGTCGGCACGTCGCCCGACGGACGTGTGTACAGGGTCGACGCGCGCGGCGCGGCACAGTCTTTTTTCGATCCTGACGAAAAATACATCTGGGCCATGGCCATCGACAGCACGGGCCGCCTGGTGGTCGCCACTGGCGACCCCAAAGGACGCGTATACCGCGTCTCCGCCACCGGTACGGTCGAGGTGCTGTACACGTCGTCGGCCGCGCATGTCGTGTCGATGACGTTTGACGCCGAGCGCCGCCTCGTCGTGGGCACGGAATCGCCCGGGCGAGTCTTCCGGATTGGGGCCGACAACCGGCCATTTCTACTGCTCGACACGAGCCTGCAGGAAGTGCGGGCGTTGCGCACCGACACGCGAGGGCGAATCTTTGCGGCAGCACAGGCGCGCCGCCCCGCTCGCGACGGTGGCGGCGAGGCGACGCCGCCGGCAGAAGCGCCGCGCGCCACGCCGGTCGCGAGTGTGAGCGTGTCGATCACGGCCATGTCGGTCGTGGATACGCCAACCCCGGTCCCCGGCGGCGCGAGCGGAAGCGCGGGCGGCGCCGCCGTGGTGGGCGCGATTTTTCGCATCAATCCGGACGGCACGTCCGACCGGATATGGGAGTCGCCAGACGACGCGCCCTACGACCTCGCCGTGCTCGACGACGACGCCCTGCTCGTCGCCACGGGCAACCGCGGCAAGCTGTATCGCCTGGCCGGCGAACCCGCGCGTGCGACGCTCATCGGTCGCGTGCCCGGGCAGCAGGCCGTGCAACTCGTGCGCGTCGCCGGACGCACCCTGGCGGCCACATCGAATGCCGGGGCCCTGGTGCGAATTGACGATCGCCACGCCGAGCGCGGCACGTATGTGTCCGAGGTGCGTGATGCGCGCACCGGCGCCACGTGGGGCGCGCTGTCGTGGCGGGCGATGGCGCCCGCAGAGGCGCTGGTGGAGGTCTCGTCGCGCTCGGGCAACACCGCTACGCCCGATGAGGCCTGGAGCGCCTGGAGCGCCGCCTATGCCACGCCTGAGGGCTCGGCCATCGCCAGCCCTCCCGCCCGTTATCTGCAGTGGCGCGTCGTCCTGGCCTCGAAGGCCGCCAGCCCCGTGGTGACGTCGGTGTCGGCCGCGTACCTGCAACGGAACCAGCGTCCGGTCGTGAGCGGCCTGACCGTGCATCCTCCGGGGGTCGTCTTCCAGAAGCCGTTCTCCACTGGAGAAACCGAGATTGCCGGATACCGCGCTGACGTTGTCGAGAAGCGCCTGTCCAACCAGGGCCAACCGTCGCCCTCGACCGGCGCGCCGGCGCTCGGCCGCCGCACCTACCAACAGGGCCTCCAGACGATCGTATGGAAGGGCGACGACGCCAACGGAGACGACCTGAGTTTCGACGTGGCGTTTCGCCGCGAAGGCGATTCAGGCTGGACCGTGCTCGCCACCAGGTTGACCGACGCCATCTACGTGTGGGACACCACATCGGTGCCGAGTGGACACTACGTCGTGAAGATTACGGCCTCTGACGAGCCCTCACAGGCGGCCGAGACCGTGCTGCGCGGCGAGATCGAGTCGTCGGTGGTCGACGTTGACGGCGTGCCGCCGACGATCGCGTTGACCCAGGCCGCGAGGGCCGCCGGACGGCTGGTGGTGGCGGTCGAGGTGCGTGACGCGCACTCGGCCATCGACCGGGTCGAGTATTCGCTCGACGGCGCGGCATGGGTACCTGCGTACCCCGGTGACGGCATGCTCGATAGCCCGCTCGAGGCGCTGACACTGTCGTTTTCGACCGCCGCGGTCGGCAAGACGCTGGTCGTGCGGGCGACTGACACCCTGCATAACCTGGGCTCGGCCAATCTTGTCGTACGGTAGGGCCGGCGAGATCGTCTAGGCCCGTGACGGGCGCCGAAGGTTCAGCTGATGAACGTGGCGCCCGCGGCCGGCTCGGTCGCCAGTACGGCGGGCTTCGTGACGGCACGGGGAGCGCGCGGCCCCAGGCCCGGCGCCGGCTTCGGCACGAGCGGACGCATCAGTTGCTCCACGTCGGCGGCGCTGCCCACCACGGTCGTTTGCGCAAGCAGCCACACCATGCTCACGGCGATCGGCGCGCCGCCGGCCCGCGCCGGCTCGAACTGTGCCCGTGACGCGGCGTCAATCATCGCCAGCACCACCTCGGGTCGTACCTTCAGCGCGCGCGCCTGCTCGGCGGCCAGCATCTCGATGCTCTGAATACGGCCCTCGCGCGTGACGACGGCCGCCAGCGCCAGCACCGCGTCTTCCGACGCCACCGGCCACGCCTCCGACGAGTCGTAACGTCGCGGCATCATCGTGAAGCCGTCAAGGCGGGCGGGATTGCCATTGGAGCCAGGACTGGCAAGATACCCGATGATGCCGGCCAGGGAATCGGGCCGCTGTTCGTTGGTGGCCTGCATCACCTCGGCCGAGGCCAACAGGCACACGAGCACCGCCGCGGTTGCGCCAATGGCTGGCCACACCAGATGCATGTCATCGAACACCGTGAGCAGCCACGTGTGCCACGAGAGCTCGCGTTCGACTCTGACGTGTTCGAGCACGCCACTGGTCCATCCCTCGGGTGGCCGGGCGGCATGCGCGCGTGTCAACACGGGCACATCGCGCAACGCGTGCCGCAGGCGCACGAGATCCGCCGACTCGCAGGCGCACCCGGCACACTCGTCGAGATGCCCGCGTACCAGCAGTTGCGTGTCGAGCGGCAACTCGTGGTCGTGGTACGCCTCGAGATGCTCCCGCACGCCCGCGCAGGCCACCAGCATCATGCCCGGGTCTCCGCGAGATCCGTCCGGAGAGCCTGGCGGGCCCGCGTGAGCCGCGACTTGACCGTGCCGACCGCGATGTCGAGTGAAAAGGCTATCTCCTCGTAGCTGAGGCCGTCGAACTCGCGAAGGACGACCGCCGTGCGCTGGTCAAACGGCAGGCGCTCGAGCGCGACCCACAACCGGGCGGCGGCTTCCTTCCGTACGAGCAGTCGGTCGGGAGTCACGGCATCGCCGGGTTGCGGCAGCTCGCCATGGTCGAGCACGTGCTGGTCGAGCGACACCTGGTCGGCCTGATGGCGACGGCGCCACCAGCGCTGTCGATTGCGCGCCTGGTTGATCACGATGCGGTAGATCCAGGTCCGCAACGCCGATTGTCCACGGAAGGCGCCGAGGGTGCGGAAGACACGCAGAAAGACTTCCTGCGAAAGGTCGAGCGCCTCTTCCCGGTTGCCGAGCAGGTGATACGCCAACTGGTAGACCATGCGCTCGTGGGTCGTGACCAGATCGGCACACGCCGCCTCGTCCGACGCTGCGCAGCGCCGAATGAGGTCGGCTTCATCCGTGCCGACATCGCTCCAATCGAGTGCGCGTGCGTCCTTCACAGTTGAGGTGACGAGGAAGCGTCCCATGTCAGTGTAGCACTCCCCTCAGGCCCCGGTGCGTACCACCTTAGAACCCGGCTCCCACGGAAAGTTCCCGGGAATTGCTACCATCGTGCCGTGGCGACGTTCTTCGGGTGGCCCGTGGCGCTGGTCCTGACGCTCGCCGTCACCGTCGGGGCCGTGCTGGCCTTCGTGTCGCTGCGCAACGAGCGCGAGTACGCGAGCCTGGTCGTGGCCGGCGACGCGGCCCTGGCGGCCACCGACCTGGCCGGCGCGATCGAGGCCTATACCGGCGCCATCACCCTCAGGCCTGACTCCATGGTGGCCCATCTCAAGCGCGGTCTCGCCTACCGCCAGCGACACGAACCCGAGGTGGCGCTCCGCGACCTGCGACGGGCCTCCGAGCTCGATGCCACGGCCCCGCGCGTGTTCGAGTGGCTCGGCGACGTGAACCTGGGTCTCCAGCGCTACGCCCGAGCCGCCGAAGGGTTCGAGCAGAGCCTGTCGCTCGATGACCGGCAGGCGCAGGTGTTCTACAAGCTGGCGGTGGCCAGGTATCGCGAAGGCCGCGCCCAGGCGGCCATCGAGCCCTTGCGCCGGGCCATCGTGCTCATCCCGGAATTGGCCGAGGCGCATTACCTGCTGGGGCTGAGCCTGCGAGACGCCGGGCGAATGGACGAATCGCTCAGCGCCCTCACGGTCGCCACCAGGCTGTCACCCGGGATGCTCGCCGCACGTGAGGCCCGGGCCGAGCTGCTGCAGATCCGGGGCGAGGTGGCGCGCGCGATTGACGAGCTCATGGCGCTGGCCGCACTCGAGCCCGAACGGCCCGAACGTGCCGTTGCGGTGGGCACGGCCTACGCACGCGCAGGACGCCACGACGCCGCGGTGCTGGCGCTCGGTCGGGCGGCGGAGCGATTTCCCGAGTCGGCCCTGGTCTTCACCGCGCTCGGCCGGGTGTGGCTGCGCGTCGCCGACAGCAGCGGCGATCGCGTGTCTCTCGACAAGGCGCTGGCCGCCCTGGCGCGCGCCGCGGCCGCGGGCGGGCCTGCGGCAGACACGTTGACATGGCTTGGCCGCGCGCGCTTGCGCGCCGGCGATCTGAACGGCGCGGAACGCGACCTGCGGGCAGCCATCACGCAACTGCCCACGCCGGTCGAGGCATTCGCGGCGCTTGCTGACGTGCTCGAGCGACGCGCGCGACTGCTCGAAGCGCGCGACGTCCTGGTGCAGTATGCGGCGCTCGTGGCGGGCACGCCGGCGGCCGGGGCGGTGGCCCCCCGCATTGGCGCGCTGTCGATGCGTGTCGGGGACCCGCACAGCGCGGTGTACTGGTACGAGCGCGCCCTCGTGGAACTCGGCCCGTCGGCCCCCCTTCTGCACCGCGAGGCCGAGGCAGAAGCCAGCCGCGGCCACCACGAGCGGGCCCGCGAGATCGTGGCCGAGGGGCTTGGGCTCGAACCGGGCCACGCCGGTCTGCTGGCGCTGAAGCGCGCGCTCGACGCGCGTTGACAGCGCTCGACGCGCGGCCGTGACGCCGGGCCTGCAGGTCCGCTACATGGCGTGTTGAAGGGGGTCGTCGCGACCACCCTGGGTGAGACCTAGCCGCGCCGTGAGCTTCGCCAGTCCCTGACGCGTGACGCCCAGCTCCCGCGCGACGGCGCTCGGCCGGTGACCGCAGCGGGCGAAGGCTGCGCGCACGAAGCCGGCCTCGAAGGCCCGACGGGCCTCGCCAAGTGAGGTGCCGGCGACGGGGCGTGAGCCCTCCCACACCACGCGCGCGTCGTCGGGCCCGACGAGACCGCGTGTCGGTCCGGCGGCGGCAATGGCCGACACCACATTCTGTAGCTCGCGCGCGTTGCCTGGCCAGTCGTGTGCAGCCAGCAGGGCGACGAGCGACGGCGCGAGCCGCGCGTTGCGCCGCAGTCGATGCATCATCTGGCGCCAGAAGTGCTCGGCAAGCACACTGATGTCCTCGCGGCGGTCGCGCAGGGGCGGTACGACCAGGCGCACGACATCGAGACGGAAGCGCAGGTCGTGACGGAATCGTCCGGCGGCGGCTTCCTCGCGCAGCGGGCGGTTGGTGGCCGAGACCACCCGGACATCGACCCGCCGGGTCCCGTTTTCACCAAGACGGCGCACTTCACCCTCCTGCAGCATGCGCAGCAGCTTGGCCTGGGCGCGCGGTGACAGTTCGGCGACCTCATCGAGGAACAACGTCCCGCCGTGCGCTTCTTCGATGAGGCCTCGACGCTCGGTGGCCGCCCCCGTGAAGGCGCCCTTCGTGTGCCCGAAGAGTTCGGCGTCGACCAGGTCGTCGGACAGCGCCGCGCAGTTGACGGCGACAAACGCCGCCGACCGCCTGGGTCCGGCTGCGTGCACCGCGTGCGCGACGAGTTCCTTCCCCACGCCGCTCTCGCCCTCGACCAGAACGGGTACGAGCGCCCCGGCCACTTTGGGGATGAATGCACGCAGGCGAGTCATGCTGTCGCTGACTCCCACGAGCCCGTACGGCACCTCGGCCGACGGCCCGTCAATCAGCGTAAGACACGACGCCACCAGCGGCGCGGCGATATCGGCGGCCGCAGCCACGAGGGCAGGGTTGGGCGCGCCGCCGCCGTCCGGGCTCACCCACGCGAGCTGCGCGACCAGGTCGAGGCCGTAGACAATCGGCGCCGTGTGCACGCCCGGCGCACCGGGCTGCGGGGCGGGGTGTCCGGTCGCAGCCACGACGCGTCGCGGCACGTCGGTCCAGACGGCGACGGTGGTGGCGCCGAGGGCGCCACGCAGATGGCGGCAGATGCGTTCAACCGCGCGATGGTCGTTGGGGGTGGCGGCGTCCACAAGGGCTCCCCGCGACTTGCTGCAAACCTGATTCCGTCGCCGCCAGGCCCGCCGATTGCGACGATCGCCGCAGCTCGGACGCGCCACCACCGCAGAAACTTCGTATACAATTCTGCGGTAATGCTGCGGTTTCTCACCGCCGGCGAGTCGCACGGAAAAGGCTTGGTGGTCATCGTGGACGGCCTGCCGGCCGGCTTGCCGCTCGATCTCGATCGGCTCAATGACCTGTTGCGGCGGCGTCAAGGCGGCTACGGGCGCGGGCGTCGCATGGCGATCGAGTCGGATCGCGCCCAGGTGCAGAGCGGCGTGCGTCACGGCCGCACGACCGGCGCCCCCGTCGCGTTGCGCATTGAGAACCGCGACTGGGTGAACTGGCAGCGCACCATGCACGTGGGCGCCGACATGCCCGACGAGGCCACCGGCGCCAATCGCGCGCCGGTGGTGCGGCCGCGACCAGGGCACGCGGATCTGGCCGGTGCGCTGAAGTACGAACACGACGATGTCCGCGACGTGCTCGAGCGGGCCAGTGCGCGCGAGACCGCCGCGCGAGTGGCCGTCGGCGGCCTGGCCGTGCAACTGCTCGAGGCACTCGGCGCCGGGGTGATCAGCCACGTCACGGCGATCGGCGAACTCGCGCTGCCCGCCGGCCGCGTCGTGACCTTCGCTGACGCCCGCGCCCTCGCAGTCGACGCCCCGCTGCGCTGCGTGGACGGCGAACTCGAGGCCCTCATGATGGGGCGGATTGACCAGGCGAAGGCCGACGGCGACACGCTTGGCGGTGCCTTCGAGGTGATTGCGACCGGCCTGCCGCCCGGACTCGGCAGCTACGTCCAGTGGGATCGCAAGCTCGATGGACGGCTGGCGCAGGCCGTGATGTCGATTCCCGCCATCAAGGGCGTGGGGATCGGGCTCGGCGCGGCCAGTGCCGCCACCCCCGGCTCGCGCGTGCACGACGAGATCCTGCCACCGGCGGGGCCGGGCCTCCCACCGGTGCGTCCGACCAACCGCGCCGGTGGTCTCGAGGGCGGCGTCACAAACGGCGAAGACGTCCGCGTCGTGGGCTACATGAAGCCGATCGCCACGCTGATGCAACCGCTCCGATCGGTTGATCTGACGACCCTGGAGCCCGCGCCTGCCGCCATTGAACGCTCGGACGTGTGCGCCGTACCGGCGGCCGCCGTGGTGGCCGAGGCCATGGTCGCACTCGTGCTCGCCGACGCCGTGCTCGAGCGGTTCGGGGCTGACTCAGTGGCGCTGGTACAGCGTCACATGGCCGCGACCGGCGCGGCCGTGGGTGCGCGCCTGACGCGGGCGCCCCGGGTGGACTGACCGATGGCCCGTTCCGTTGTTCGGCACGGCGCCGCGGCCCTCCGCGCCCCTGCACAGCCTGTCGCTGCCGTCACCGCCGACATCCGGATGCTGGTCGACGAAATGGTCGCGGTGATGTACGCGGAGCGAGGCGTTGGCCTGGCCGCGCCGCAGATCGGCGTGAGCCTGCGCGTCTTCGTCATCGACATCACCGGCGGGCGCGACCCGGCGGCGCTGTGGGTGTGCATCAATCCCTCGTGGGGAGCGCGTGACGGCATGCAGCTTGAAGAAGAGGGCTGCCTGAGCCTTCCGGGATTTACAGCCACCGTAGCGCGCTCTGCGCGCGCCGAGGTGCACGCGCTCGATCGCGACGGCCAACCGCACACTGTCGCGGGTGACGGTTTGCTGGCGCGCGCGCTGCAGCACGAGATGGACCACCTCGACGGGCGGCTCTTCGTGGACCGGCTGCGCGGTCTCAGCCGGGCGATGATTCTGCGCAAGATACGCAAGCTCGAACGCGCGGGACGCTGGTAACGGCGTGCGGATCCTGTTTTTCGGGTCACCGGACTTCGCCGTGCCGACGCTGCACGCGCTGTGCGCCTCGCGCCACGCCGTGGTGGGCGTCGTCACTCAGCCCGACCGGCCGCGGGGCCGCGGACAACGCTTCTCCCGGGGAGCGGTGGCCGCCGCGGCCGACGCCAGGAGCCTGCCCGTACTGCAACCGGCTAGACTGTCGGACCAAGGCGTATCCGACGCACTGGCCGCGTGTGGCGCAGACCTCGGCGTCGTGGCAGCCTACGGCAAGATCCTGCCCGACTGGCTGCTCGCGCTCCCGCCGGCGGGCATGGTGAACGTCCACGCGTCGCTGCTGCCCCGCTACCGCGGCGCGGCGCCGGTCCACCGTGCGGTGATGGCCGGTGAGCGCGAGACGGGCGTGACCATCATGCGGGTCGTGCGCGCCCTCGACGCGGGGCCGATGCTCGACCGAATCGTGATGCCGATTGGCCCCGACGCGACCAGCGTCGAGATCGAGCGGGCGCTCGGCGCCGCCGGCGCGGCGCTGCTGGTAAGGGTGGTCGACCGCCTGGCCGCGGGACCGGTGCCCGAAACGCCCCAGGACGACGTGGCCGCGACCTACGCTGCAAAGATCACGCGCGCGGACAGCTCCGTCAACTGGCGGCGCTCCGCGCAGGCGATTCACGACCAGATTCGCGGGCTGCAGCCCTGGCCTCACGCCTCGTCGAGGCTCGGTGGGCACCGCGTCATCCTGCCCCGCAGTGCGCGGGTCGAGGGCGCCTCCCCCGCCGAACCCGGCACCATTCTCGCCGCTGGTTCCGCGGGGATCGACGTGGTGGCTGGTGACGGAGCGGTCGTGCGCCTGGTCGAGCTACAGGCGGAAGGCGGCCGGCGGCTGGCGGCGGCCGACTTCCTGTCGGGCCGGGGGTTGACGCCTGGCTCGGCATTCGAGGCCACGTGATCGCCCCCGCGCGCCGCGCCGCGTTTGACGCGCTCGGCGCTGTGGCCGGTGGCGGCGTAGACCTTGATGGCGCGATCGATCTGGCGCGGCGGCACATCACCGATGCCCGAGATGAGTCTCTGCTACGCGAGCTCGTCACCGGCACGCTGCGGTGGCAAGGCGCGATCGACGCGGTCGTCGCGCCGCTCTGCCGGGTCGCGCTGCCCACGCTCGACCTGGAGGTGCTCACGGCGCTGCGTCTGGGCACGTACCAGCTCCTCTATCTCGACCGCGTGCCGCCGTCGGCGGTGGTGGACGACGCGGTCGCCCTCGTGCGCGCAGCGAAGAAGTCGAGCGCCACGGGACTCGTGAACGCCGTGCTCCGCAGGATCGCGCGGGGCGAGCGAGGCACGCCGCCGCCCGACGCCGACGACGCCGAGGCGCTGGCTCGAGTCACGTCCCATCCGGTCTGGCTGGTGCGACGCTGGCTCGGGCGGCGGTCGCGCGAGGACGTCGATGCGTGGCTCGCCTTCAACAACACGCCCGCGCCCATGACCCTGCGCGTCAATCCGTTGGTCGCTCCCGACCGCGCCGTGGTGGTGGCGGCGCTTGCGGAGCACGGCGTCGCGACCGAGGCGTGCCGTTACGCGCCGTGGGGACTCGTGGTCCTGGACGGGAATCCGCTCGGCACCCCGCCGCTCACGAGCGGCGCCTGCTTCCTCCAGGACGAAGGCTCCCAGCTGGCCGCCCTCGTGGCGCCGGTGGGGCCCGGCGCTCGCGTGCTCGACGTATGCGCATCACCGGGTGGTAAGACGCTCGCCTACGCCGCCGCGGCCGGACCGACAGGCTTCGTCGTCGCGACCGATGTCCGGGCACGCCGGGTGCGGCTGCTCGCCGGTACCCTCACGCGGGCGCACGCGCGCGCCGCGATCGTGCATCTCGACGGCCGCGCGGCGCTGCCCTTCCGGGCGGGGTTCGACGTGGTCACCGTAGACGCCCCCTGCAGCGGGCTTGGCACGTTGCGGCGCGACCCGGACATCAAGTGGCGGCGTACTCCTGGCGAACTGAGCCGGTTCGCCGCCGGCCAGCTCGAGTTGCTCCAGCGGGCCAGCGCTGTCGTGAAGCCGGGTGGCTGTCTCGTCTACACCACCTGCTCCAGTGAACCCGACGAGAACGCCGACGTCGTGACGCGGTTTCTCGAGGAAACGCCGGCCTTTGCACTACGGCCTGTCGCCATGGGACCGGACGCCGCCGTGCTGGCAGCCTGCAGCGATGCGGCCGGCCGGCTCGTCACCGACCCGGTCCGCCACGGCCTCGAGTGTTACTTCGGCGCCGTGCTCGTGCGCGAGAGCGTTGGTGCCTCTACCGGCGCTGTTGTACAGTGATCGATCGCGCATGGCGTGGGGTGGACGAGTATGGAATCTGGGCCGGCTGCTGCTCATCGCGGGCGGCCTGCTGGCAACCTACTTGGGGTTTGCCGCCGTGGCGGTCCAGGTGGCCGTCCGCGCGCGCGACGTCACGGTACCGGACGTGATCGGGGCCACCCTGAGCGATGCGGCGCTGCGGCTGTCGGGCGAGGATTTGCACGTCAGGGTCGACACGGCGCAGCGCCCGAGCGCCGACGTCGGGGCCGGGCGCGTTCTGGGCCAGGACCCGCGGCCCGGCACCTCGTCGCGCCGCCAGCGCTCGGTGCGCCTGTGGCTGTCGGCCGGGCCGAGGATCGCCTACATGCCCCAACTGGTTGGTGAGACGGAACGCGCCGCCAGCATCCGGCTCTCCACCGAGGGCCAGGAGCCGCCGGTCGTCACCGAAATTCGGTCAAGGGCCTATTTGGCCGACCAGGTCGTGGCGCAGGAGCCTCCGGCCGGGCAGCCGGCCGCGTCGGTGCGCCTGCTCGTAAGCCGCGGCGCCGATATGTCAACGTATGTCATGCCTGATCTCATCGGGCTCGACGGCGAGCCGGCGGCGTCGATGCTGCGTCAGCGGGGATTCCGAGTGAGCTTCGTCGCGCAGCAGTCGTCGGGCGGCCTGCCGGCCGGACTCATCGTCCGCCAGGCGCCGCCAGGCGGCCACCAGGTGCAGCCAGGTGGCGCCATTTCACTCGAGGTCGCGCGATGACCGTCCGCCTGGCGCCGTCTATTCTGTCGGCGGACTTCGCCTACCTTGCCCGCGACATCGCCGCCGTGGAGTCGGGCGGAGCCGATCTGATTCACGTCGACGTGATGGACGGCCACTTCGTGCCCAACCTCACCATGGGTCCGCAGGTCGTCCGCGCTATTCGCCGCGTTGCAACCGTGCCCCTTGACGTGCACCTGATGATCGCCAACCCCGACCAGTATCTGGCCGCGTACGTCGAGGCGGGTGCGTCGATGCTGACGGTGCACGCCGAGGTGCTGCCCCACCTGCATCGCACCATCGCGGCGATCAAGGAACGTGGCGTCCAGGCTGGCGTGGCCCTCAATCCGTCCACGTCGGTGGCGGTGCTCGAAGAGGTGGCCGCCGAACTCGACTTCGTGCTGGTCATGTCGGTGAACCCGGGGTTTGGCGGACAGCAGTTCATTCCGCGGGCGCTTCACAAGGTTCGCGCCGTGCGAGACCTGTTGACGCGGGCCGGCAGTGCCGCGTTCATCGAGATCGACGGCGGGGTCGACCTGTCGAACATCGCGGCGGTGGCGCAAGCCGGGGTGTCGGTGATCGTGGCCGGGAGCGCGGTCTTCAGCCACGGCGATGTCGCGGCGGCAACCCGGGCGCTCAAGGCCGCGGCGTCGGGACCGGCGAGTCGTGGTTGAGCCCGTCGTCTCCAGGAGGAAGAGCGCCAGCACCGTGCGCGTGCGCTACGCCGAAACCGACCAGATGGGCGTGGTCTACTACGCCAACTACTTCGTGTGGTTCGAAGTGGCGCGCACCGACTGGCTGCGCGCCGCGGGCCTGACGTACCGCGAGTTGGAGGCCGACGGCGTGCTGCTGCCGGTCATCGACGCGCGGTGCGCGTACCGGTCGCCAGCCCGTTACGACGACGCCCTCACGGTGGCCACCGTCGCGCGGGTGGTGTCGCCGGCGCGGCTGGCCTTCGACTACGAAATCACTGGACCGTCGTCGGCCCTCGTGGCAGTCGGGTCCACCGTACACGCGACGATCGACCGCACCGGCCGGCCCATGCGCCTGCCGGCGAGACTCAAGGAGCTGATCAGATGAAGGCATTGGTGACGGGTGGCGCGGGGTTCATCGGGTCAACACTGAGCGAACACCTGCTCGTGATGGGCGCCGAGGTCGTGGCAATCGACTGCTTTACCGACTACTACCCGCGGTCGATCAAGGAGTCGAATGTCGCGGCGCTGCGTGAGCGCCCCGGCTACCGACTCATCGAATCAGCCATCAAGGACGCCGACCTGCCGGCGCTGCTCGACGGGGTCACACACGTGTTCCACCTGGCCGCGCAAGCGGGCGTCAGAAAGAGCTGGGGCGGGGATTTCCGCGTGTACACCGAGCTCAACATCGATGCCACCCAGATCCTGCTCGAGGCCTGCGTGGGCCGGCCCATCGACCGGTTCGTCTACGCCTCCAGCTCATCGGTCTATGGCGACCTGGTCGCCATTCCAATGCGCGAGGATTCACTGCTTCAGCCGGTGTCGCCCTACGGCGTGACCAAGTTGTCGGCCGAGCAGCTCTGCTACCTCTACTACGTCAATCACGGCGTTCCCACCGTCTCGCTGCGCTATTTCACGGTGTATGGCCCCCGCCAGCGCCCCGACATGGGCTTCAACCGGTTCTTTTCGGCCGCCCTGGCGGGCCGGCCTGTCGTCCAATACGGTGACGGCCTGCAGACGCGCGACTTCACCTTCGTCGCCGACGCCGTGCGCGCCACCTCCGATGCAGGCGTCCGCGGGACGCCCGGGCGCGTCTACAATATTGGCGGGGGCTCCCGGGTGACGCTACTCGAGGTGTTCGAGCTCATCAGCCGGGTGTCCGGTCGTGAGTTGGTCATCGACCGGCAGCCGCCGCAGAAGGGCGACATGCGAGACACATACGCAGACACCACCTTGGCCAGGGCCGATCTGGGCTTTGCCCCGTCGGTGACCCTCGAGCAAGGCCTCACGGCCATGCACCAGTGGTTCGTGTCCAGGCAATCATGAGTGCACACCGTTTCGCGATCGTGCTCACGTCGCTGACACTGCTCTCCGGCTGCGGGTCGCAGCGATCGGCTCCGGCCCCTGCGTCGGCAGAGGCCGACCAGTTCCTCCACGAGCGCGGGACCGTCGCCCTCGAGGGGCGCAAGTGGCTCCAGGCCCGAGAGCACTTCCGGCAGATCGTGGACAACTATCCACAGAGCCCGTATCGCCCGGACGCCAAGCTGTCGGTGGGAGATGCGTACATCGGGGAGCACACTACCGAATCGCTCCTGCTGGCGGTCAACGAATTCCGCGAGTTCCTGACGTTCTATCCGACTAGCCCGCGTGCCGACTACGCCCAGTACCGCCTGGCCACGGCGATGGCGGAACAGATGCTCGCGGCCGAGCGGGACCAGAGCAACACGCGTGAGGCGGTGAAGGAGTTGCAGGTCTTCTTCGACCGGTACCCGAACAGCGCCTTGCTGCCAGAGGCCAAGACGCTGATGCGCTCGGCCAAGGACCGGCTCAGCGAAGCCAGCTATCGGGTGGGGTTCTACTACTTCCGGGCGAAGTGGTATCCAGGGGCCGTCGATCGTTTCCGCGAAGTGCTGACCGCGGACCCGGAGTTCACCAACCGCGACGCCGTCTACTACCACTTGGCCGAATCATTGCTTAGAGAGAGTAAGAATGCCGAGGCCTTGCCGTACTTCGAACGACTTCTGAAAGAGTTCGAACAAAGTTCGTACTTGGTGCTCGCCCGCAAGCGGGTGGACGAGCTCAAGAGCACGCCTCAGCCCCAAAGGTAGGACATATGCGCGTCTCCGCGATGTTGTGTGCAGTCATGGTCGGAATCGGGGCGTCGACGGCCGTGGCGCAGGAGCCGCTGCCTCCGGGTGCGTTTGGCTCGTTGGGGATGTACCCGAAGCGGTTGTCGTGCGCCGACCTGCCGGTGTTCAGTTCGCCAAAGCCGGCCCATCGACTCCTGGCGGCCCAGGAGGCCGACGCGAAGCAGCGCCGGTCCTTTGCGCCGCCCGACACGTTGGTGCTCCCAGGCGGCACGTCGGTCGGATTGCAAACGGGCCAGCAGTACTTCGTCAGGCGCCTGTTGCTCAGTCCCAACCACGAGAAGCCCAGTGCGACCAGGCCCGGCATGGTGCACACGGCTGGGTGGGTCACGATCATCGGCGCCGACACTTTTTCGGCGCTGGCGCGGATCGACCACGCGTGCGACCATTTTCTCAAGAACGACTACCTCGAGCCGTTCACGGCGGCGCCGATGCCCACAACCGTGGCCGCGCCTGGCGCGCCGCAGTTCACCGACATGGGCCGCCTGCTCTTCGGCAATGACGGCCGTCGCTCCTTTGCCAACGGCGATCTCATCGTGGTCGACAAGGGCTCGTCTCACGGTCTGACCGCCGGCGCGCGGCTGAGCGTGTTCCGTGACCCGATGAACGGCGGACCGCTTGTTCCGGTGGGCCACGCGATCGTCCTCACGGTGGCCGGCGAGACCGCCACGGTGATCGCGGACCGGGTGCGCGATGCGCTCACCGTCGGCGACTGGGTGGGTCTCGAAGGTCCAGCCTCGCGCCCCTGACGCGCTCGAGCGCTACGCCCCGCCGGGGCGTTGACGGTCTCGGCGCGACTTGTCCGCCGCGAGGTTGCCCGAAGGTTCCCCGGCCTGGCCCATGGCCAGGCTGAAGCGCCAGAAGTAGTCAAGCGCCGACCCAAGTGCCGTGGCCATGACGGCCCACAGCGCGAGCTTGCCGAGCCACAGGAGCGTCGGAAAGCGCTCCCACCCGAGCAGCAACAGCAGCACCGCCACAACCTGGGTGGCCATCTTCATTTTGCCGAGCGGCGACGCGGGAATGACCTGTCCTCGCGAGAACGCCAGGCTGCGCAGGCCGGTCACGGCAAACTCGCGCCCGATGATGACCGCCACCATCCAGGCGGGCGCCAGCTCCAGCTGCACGAGCGAGATGAGCGTGGCTGAAATGAGCAGCTTGTCCGCAATCGGGTCGAGCACCTGGCCCACCCAGGTGATCTGCTGTCGCCGTCGGGCCAGATAGCCGTCGAGCCAATCGGTTAGCGAGGCCAGGCCGAAGATGGCGGCTGCCACGAACTCCACATGGATGCCAGACACGGCGCGACCCTCGAACTTCGTCAGGAGCACGACCACGAGCAGAGGCACCAGGAAGATCCGGATGACCGTCAGCGAGTTCGGCAGATTCATGTCGACGGAACCGTCCGCCGATTCTACCGCTCGCGCGCGACCGAGACAACCGGCAGCACGCGCGGCAAAACCTGCGTGTATCATCAAGTGTTGCCATGAAAGCTATCCTCCTTGCTGGCGGCAAGGGCACCCGGCTGCGTCCGCTGACGCTGCATACGCCCAAGCCCATCGTGCCCATCTTCGACAAGCCGTTCCTGAGCTACCAGATTGGCCTTCTGAAACAGCTCCCGGAGATCGACGAAGTCATCCTCAGCCTCAACTATCAGCCGCGGCGTCTCGAAGAGACCTTCGGCGACGGGGCGGGCATCGGCATGAAACTGCGCTACGTCGTCGAGCCCTCGCCGCTCGGCACGGGCGGGGCCATCCGCTACGCCGCCCAGGGCATCGACGACACGCTCGTCGTGTTCAACGGCGATGTCATGACGGCGGTGGACGTGGCCGCGGTGGTACGTCAACACCGAGCGCGCAACGCGAAGGCCACCATCGTCCTGACACAGGTCGACAATCCGTCGGCCTACGGCCTCGTGGAATGCGATACCGATGGCAACGTGCGGCGCTTCCTCGAGAAGCCGTCGCCCGACAAGGTCACGTGCGACACGATCAACGCCGGGATCTACGTGCTCGAGCCCGACACCTTCGATCGCATCCCGAAAGACACGCCGTACTCGATCGAGCGCGGCTACTTCCCTTCCCTTGTCACCCGAGGCGAGACGTTCTGCGCCTACGTGGAACGCGGCTACTGGATCGACATCGGCACGCCCGAGAAATATCGCGGCGTGCACCGGGACATCTTCGACGGCCGCTGCCCACTCGGGCCCGCCGGCATCGCGTCGGGCCAGCCCGTGGTGTCGCCGGACGCGAAGGTCGAACTCGGCGCCGTTCTCGAGGGCCCGTGTTTCCTCGACGCGGGCGTGGTGGTGAAGGCGGGCGCTCGGGTCGGTCCCTACAGCGTGCTCGGCAAGTCCGTGCTCGTCGAGGAAGACGCCCAGGTCACCGCGGCAATCGTGTGGCCCAACGCGCGCATCGGTCACGATGCCGTGGTGGAGGGCGCGCTCATCGGCCGCAGTTGCTACGTGGGCAAGAACGCCTACGTGGGACCGTCGGCCATTCTCGGCGACAAGACGACCCTGTCGGATTTCACACGCGCCTGATTCGGCGCCTTTTGCGAGAGACCGTGCGCGCATGACGACGATCAACACCGAGATCTTCAAGGCCTACGACGTTCGCGGGCTCTACCCTGGGGAACTCGACGAAGACACGTTCCACGTGCTCGGCCGCGCCTTTGCGGCCTTCCTCGGACCGGGCGCGGTCGCCGTCACGCGCGACATGCGGCTCTCGTCGCCGTCGCTCACCAGGGCCTTCATCGACGGCGTGACGATGCAGGGCGTGGACGTGCACGACGGCGGCCTGGCCGGCACCGACATGATGTACTTCGCCGTGGCCGCCAATGGCCTCGACGGCGGCGCGATGATTACCGCCTCGCACAACCCCAAGCAGTACAACGGCTGCAAGCTCGTG
>JANORI010000607.1:0-1590 GCA_031415235.1 Acidobacteriota bacterium
CGCCAGGCTCAACATCGCCCGGTCGTCATCGCTATCGCCGTAGGCGTAGATCCGCGCGTAATCGGTCAAGTCGTAGCGCTGGCGGATTCGACGGACTTTGTCTTCGGCGCAGCAGTCACCATCGATGTATCCGCCGGTAAGGCATTTGATCGAAATAGAGTAATCAACTTGATCGGGGCCGCAGTTCATAGTTCCAATCGCCGTGGAACGGATGCGGGTGAAGCGCCAGCGCTTGCATCTCCGCGCGCGTGACGACGCCACCCGTCGGGTAGCGGCGCTTGTCCAACTTGGCTTTGACCCGCAGCCCGGCCGCCGTCGTCGTATGCCCGATCAGCTCGACGATCGTCGCAAAGGTGCGCAGCGGGCGGCCGCGCCAGTTCTTCGTGATGTGACAAAAGAGCCGGTGCTCGATCTTGTTCCACTTGCTGGTGCCGGGCGGGAAGTGGGAGACGTGGATCCCGAGCCGCAGGTCGTCGGCCAGCTGTTGGAGCTGCGCCTTCCACACGCGGGATCGATAGCCGTTGCTCCCGCCCGCGTCGGCCGTGATGAAGAGGGCCGTCGCCTTGGGGTAGGCGCGACGTCCCATCATCGTCCACCATTGCCGGATCGCGGCCACCGCGAAGGCCGGCGTGTCGTGATCGCGGCCGACGCTCACCCACGCTTCGTTCCGCGCCATGTCGTACACGCCGTACGGGATGGCCTTGCCGATCGCGTCGCTGGGAAAGTCGTGCACCCGGACGACCTCCGGCGCGCCGGGCGGTTGCCGTTCGCGCCCGGCATTGGCGAAATCGCCCACCAATTCTTTCTTCTTGGTATCCACGGAGATCACGGGCTGCCCGTCGTGCAGGAACGTCGCCGCCGTCGCGTTGATGTGCTCAAACTGCGCGTTGCGATCCGGGTGCGAGGTCCCCTCGCGACTCTTGCGCACCGATCGGAGGCGGTAGCCCAACCCGTTGAGCAGACGGCCCACCGTGGTGGAACTCACCTGCCAGCCTTCGCGCGCTAACGCGGCCGTCAGCTTCGCGCGGCTCTTGCACGTCCAGCGCAACGGCGACGACGGGTCGCCACGCGTCACCGGATCCACGAGCGACTCCAGGGCCGCGGTCAACCCCGGCTGCGCCGCATTGATCCCGGGCCGCCCGGCCCCGGCGCGTCGCAGGCGCGTCGTGGTGTCGACCCCGTGCGCCAACTCGCGGCGGCCCCGGCGAATCGTCTCCCGCGCGAGGCCGGTGGCCGACGACACCAACGCGTCCCCGCCGTACCCGATCGCCACCGATTCGGCGGCCGCCCACAGCCGACGCGCACGTTCGTCCAAGAGAGGGCCCATGACGCTGAACTTCGCGACCATGGTGGCTTCCAGTTCGTCGTTGCGGGTCACACACCTGTTAGATCACACTTGCGCTAAGATAGCAATATAATTTTGGTCAAGATCCTAAGTCCTTCCAGATGCTGGAGGCCACCGCACTGTGGCGTTCGGTATGGATCAACATTCCCAAGCTGGGCGCGGCGAGCAGGGCATCGATGAAGGTCCAGGCCCGTCCGACCGACCACGGGTGGCGCATGACCTTGGGATGCGTGACGACCCGTACG
>JANORI010000608.1:0-8930 GCA_031415235.1 Acidobacteriota bacterium
GGCGTCATCAGCGCCACCGAGCGGCCCTTCCCCATCACCGACGGCCGCAGCCAGGACGTGCTGCAGACCGATGCGGCCATCAACCCCGGCAACTCCGGCGGTCCGCTGCTGAACGTGCGCGGCGAGGTCGTGGGCATCAACACGGCCATCTACACCGACTCGCGCGCGCAGGGCAACATCGGCATCGGCTTTGCCGTGCCCATCAACACGATCCGCGAGCTACTGCCGCAGCTGCGCGCGGGCAAGGTCACGCGCGGCGTGATCGGCGTGTCGGTCGGCACGATTCCCCTGGATGCGGTCGAGGCGCTCGGCTTGAAGGAACGCACCGGCGCGCTCGTGTCGTCGGTCGCAAGCGGCCAGCCCGCCGCCAAAGCCGGCGTCGAGCCCGGCGACGTGATCGTGGAATTCAACGGGAAGGCGGTCAGGAACCGCGACGACCTGGTGGGCTTCGTCACGCGCACCGCGCCCGGCACCACGGTACCCGTCAAAGTGCTGCGTGACAAGGTCGAGAAGCGTCTGAACGTGACGGTTGGCGAACTGAACCTCTCGGCCGAGACCAACCGCGCCGAGGCCGAGCCGGCGGAACCCGAGGAGCAGGCCGGGGAGGGCTTCGGCATGACCATGGGGACGCTCACCTCGGACATGGCCCGCCGTCTCCGGATGCCGGCTGACACCGAAGGCGTGGTCATCACGGACGTTGAAGCCGGCAGCCCCGCGCAGCGCGGCGGACTGGCACGCGGCGATGTGCTGCTGCAGGTCAATCGGCGGCCGGTCACGTCGGTGGCTGACGCGGCCCGCGAACTCGGTCGGGTAGCAAGCGGTTCGACGGCGTTCTTGCTCGTGCTGCGAAACGGCCAGGAGAGCTTCGTGACCGTGCGGAAGGAGTAGCTTCTGGGCCACGGCGTCGAACGCGAGATCAAACTGCGGTTCCCGAGCGTCGAGGACGCGCGCGCACGCGTCCTTGGCCTTGGAGCCACGCCGGCCCGGGGACGGCGCCTGCAGCGCGACGTCATCCTCGACACGAACACGCGGGACCTGTTCGCCGCCGGTACGGCGTTGCGGGTGCGCGCCGATGGCGAGCGAGCATTCCTGACCTTCAAGGGGCCCGTGACACCCGGTGCGGTGAAGGCCCGCGAAGAGATCGAGACCGAGGCCGCGAGCGCCGACGCGCTCTTGGCCATCTGCGCGGCGCTTGGCTTCGCCCCGGCATTCCAGTACGAGAAGTACCGCGAGGAATTCACCCTGCCGGGGGCCGTGATCGCCGTGGACGAGACGCCCATCGGCGTGTTCGTGGAAATCGAAGGCGACGAAACAACAATCCATGCCGTCGCTGGCCGTCTGGGCTTCGCCAGGGGCGACTACATCACGGCCTCGTACCGTGCGCTCTTCCTGGGCTCGGCCGATGCCAGCGCCGGCGACCGTGACATGACCTTTCCGCCTGCGACTGTGCCTTCCCGTGATTGACACCGCGCTCATTCTCGCGGCCGGCCTGGGCACCCGGCTCGCGCCCCTGTCGGCACTTCGCGCGAAGGCCGCCTTGCCCGTGGCCGGCGAGGCCCTCATCCGCCATCAGGTGCGCTGGCTCGCCGCGGCTGGCGTGCGTCAGATCATGGTGAACCTGCACCATCTGCCCGCCACGGTCACGGCCGTGCTGGGACACGGCGACGACCTGGGCGTGAGCGTCCGCTATTCCTGGGAACCGGTGGTGCTTGGTTCGGCGGGAGGGCCGCGTCAGGCGTTCGACCTGCTGGACACCGACCAGCTGATCATCGTGAACGGCGACACGATCACTGACCTCGACCTGTCCGCTCTGGCCGCAGAGCACGCGCGCCTGGCGCCCCTCGTGACGATGGCGGCGGCGCGGGCATCCCGGCCTGGCTATAACGCCCTCCTCGTCAACGACGCCGGCTGCCTGACCGGTGTGGCCCGCGCCAGCGAGGCGTCGACGCCTCGCGCGCCGAATCTCCATCCCGCGCACTTCATTGGCGTTCAGGTGGTCGAGCGCCGCGCCTTTGCGGAGGCGCCCAAGAGCACGCCGTCGGAGTCGGTGAAGTGGCTGTATCCGCGATTGGTGGCCGCCGACCCGGCAAGTGTGCGGGTGTGGCGGTGTGATGCGTCGTTCTTCGACGTAGGCACACCGGCCGACTACCTGCGCACCGTCCAGTCCCTTGCGGCGCGCTACGGGCGACCGCTGGATCGCGGGGAGGGCGCGCAGGTGGACCCGACCTCCGACGTCACCGGATCCGTCTTGTGGCAGGACGTGCGCATCGGCGCGGGCGCATCGGTGCGCCACTGCGTGGTCGGCGACGGCGTCGTTGTGGCGCCCGGCACGCAGTGGTCGCGCGCGACAGTGGTACGGCGCGACTCGCAGCCGCCAGGTGCCCACGGCGTCGTACAGGGCGACGTGCTGGTCGTGCCGTTCGACGCGGCCACCGCGTAGAATCCCTTCCCGTGGCCGCCGACCTCGACCTGAGAATTGCCGACTATCTGCAACGGCAGGGCCTCGCTGCCGACGTGCAGCGCGTGGTCGCGCTCACGGGCGACGCGTCCGATCGACGCTACGTGCGCGTGCTGCTCACCGGTCAGACGTCGGTCGTCTTGAGCGTGCACGCGGGCCCTATCGACTACGCAACCTCCCCGTTCGTGCGTGTGGCCGAACTCTTCGCGCGCATGCCGCTGCCGGTGCCGCGCATCGTGCACCACGACGATGCGCTTGGCGTACTGGGGTTGCAGGATCTCGGCGACGTGACACTGCAGGCGCACCTGGGCGGTGTGTCGGCCGCCGACCGCGGCAAGCGCTACCGCGAGGCCGTCGGCCTCATCGTGCGGCTGCAGCAGCGGGGCGCGGCGCTGGCGTCACACGACTATCCGCCTTACGGCGTCGCCTTCGACCACGACAAGCTCATGTGGGAACTCGAGTTCTTCGTGCGTCACTTCCTGCTGGCCTATCGGGGCGCCCTGCCCGACGAGACGGTCCGCGGAGCGCTCCGGGAAGAGTGGACGGGGATCGTCAGCGAACTGGCCGGCGAACCGCGAGTGCTCTGCCATCGCGACTACCACAGCCGCAATCTCATGTGGCACGAGGGCGCGCTCTGGGTCATCGACTTCCAGGACGCGCGCATGGGGCCCGACACTTATGACCTCGCGTCGTTGCTGCGCGACTCCTACGTCGACCTGCCCGACGCCGCGGTCGACGACCTCATCGAGTACTTCTTCGCGCTCACGCGCGGAGCGGCGGCCTCACCGGCCGAGGGCCTCGAGTTTCGTCGGCGGTTCGACCTGATGGCGCTGCAACGCAATCTGAAAGCGCTCGGCACGTTCGGCTACCAGACGACCACGCGCGCCAATCCGGTCTACATGCAGTACGTGCCACGCACGCTGGCCTACGTCCGTCGCACGCTCGAGGGCGACCCGCGCTACGGCCGCCTCGCCGAACTACTCGGCGGGCTGGTCGACGAGCTGCGGTAGAATTTCGCCAACCGTGGCTGACGCTCGTTTCTCGGTGTCAACGTACCTGTTCCGCAAGTCACGCCTCGACCGCGAGCACCTGGTCGAAATCGCGGCCCGTGGCTTCGGGGGCGTGGAGCTGTTCGCGCGGCGTTCCCACTTCGACTACACCGACCCGCTCGCGGCGGCGGAGCTGGCCGAGTGGCTCGATGACACGCGCCTGCAGCTCACGGCCGTGCGCGCGCCGACGAGCCTGAGCGCGGCCGATGGCCCACCGTCGGGCGCCTGGTCGGTCGCGGCGGCCGAGGCTGACGCGCGGGCCAGAGCCGTGGCCGACGTTCAGCAGGCACTGAGCCTGGCCCGGAGGCTACCGTTCCGCACCCTCGTGCTGCATCTGGGCGTCCCCGACGCTGGAGCATCCGCCGGCGACAACGACGCGGCCGCCGCGCTCCGCAGCCTCGACGTCATCGTGCCCTATGCCGCCGACTGCGGCGTTCAGGTGGCGCTCGAGGTGCAGACCAACGCGCTGTCCACGCCAGACGCGCTCGTGGCGCTCATCGACGACGCCGTCGACTGGCCGCCGGCAGGCATCTGCCTCGACCTAGGGCACGCGCGCCTGCTTGGCGACCCCGTGGACGCAATCGAGACCGCGTCGGGACACATCGTGACGACCCACGTGCACGACACGCGCGGCTCACGCGACGACCACCTGGTGCCATACGACGGCACGATTGACTGGGCCCGCGCGCTGCTGGCGTTCCAGAAGGTGGGCTACTCTGGTCCCTGGACGTTCGAGCTGGCCCCGGCCGCCTCGGTCACGGGCACGCTGGCGCGCGCCGCAACGGCGCGCCAGCGTTTCGAACAGTGTCTCGGAATCAATGACGAGTTGATGAGCCAATGAGCATCCCTCACGTTCCCATCGCGACGATCGGCGACTACGTCGGCCGGGACGTCACCCTGGCAGGCTGGTTGCACAACCGGCGGTCGAGCGGCAAGATTCACTTTCTGGTGGTGCGCGACGGCACCGGCTTCATCCAGGTCGTGATGGGCAAGAACGACGTGGGCGAGGAGGCCTTCCGTCGAGCCGACCACTTGTCCCAGGAGACCTCGATCGTCGTACGCGGCAACGTTCGTGCTGACGCGCGCGCTAAGGGCGGCTTCGAACTGGTAGCGTCGGGTCTGGACGTCGTGGGTGCCTCGAACGACTATCCGATTTCGCCGAAGGAACACGGCGTGGACTTCCTGCTCGACCGGCGCCACCTGTGGATTCGCGCCGAACGGCAGACTGCGATCCTGAAGGTGCGGCACGAGGTCGTGAATGCCATTCGCGACTTCTTCAATAACGACGGGTTCATCCTGGCCGATACGCCCATCTTCACGCCGGCCGCGTGTGAGGGCACGACCACGCTGTTCCCCGTGCAGTACTTCGACGACGTCACGGCGTACCTCACGCAGAGCGGACAGCTCTACAACGAAGCCAACGCCATGGCCCTCGGTAAGGTCTACTGCTTCGGCCCGACCTTTCGCGCCGAGAAGAGCAAGACGCGCCGGCACCTCACCGAGTTCTGGATGGTCGAGCCAGAAATGGCCTACGCCGATCTCGACGACGTGATCAGCCTGGCCGAGCGGCTCGTCACGAGCGTGGTGGCGCGCGTGCTCGACAAGCGCGCGGCGGAGCTGAAGCTGCTCGAGCGCGACACGACCAGGCTCGAGGGCGTGAAGACGCCGTTCCCGCGCATGACCTACGACGACGCGGCGAAGGTGCTCATCGAGAAGGGGTTGCCCTTCCAGCACGGCACCGATCTTGGCGGCACCGACGAGACCGTGCTGTCACAGCAGTTCGACACGCCGCTCTGCGTGACGCACTACCCCGCCGCGGTGAAAGCGTTCTACATGAAATCCGATCCGCAGCAGCCCGACAAGGCGCTCTGCGTGGACGTGCTCGCCCCGGAAGGCTACGGCGAGATCATCGGCGGCGGTCAGCGTCTCGATGACCTGGACCTGCTGGTGCAGCGCATCAAGGACCACGAGCTGCCGCAGGAAGCCTTCGAGTGGTATCTCGACCTGCGCCGCTACGGCACGGTGCCGCACGGCGGCTTCGGCATGGGCATCGAGCGCGTGGTCACGTGGATCTGCGGTCTCGACCACCTGCGCGAGACGATCCCCTACCCGCGCATGCTGCACCGCCTGTATCCGTAGCGGCCGCTCGCATCACGGTTCAGAATCCAACCAGACCTGGCCGGCAACGATCCGGGCCGCGATCCTGCGCACGAGCGGGATCCGGTTCATGGGCTCCATCAGCAGATCGCGCAGCAGCGGCAGCACCCGGCTCTCGGACTGGAAGACCGGCGTGAAGAGTCGGCTCATCAGCTGATAGAGACGGACGTATGCCCGCCGGCGGCGCTGATACGCCTTCAGGGCCTCACTCACGGAGTGCGCCGCGGTCATCGCCTGACCCAGCGCCCACGCGTCGAGCAGAGCCATGTTGGCCCCCTGACCCAATTGGGGACTGGTCGCGTGCCACGCGTCGCCGACATGCGCCAGCGCCGTCGCGACCGGATTCGCGAGCGTGCGGTGCTGGTAGGACGCGAACACGAATTGGCCGGCGTCGCGCACCTGGGCGAGCAGCGCTTCGGACTCCGGCCACAGGGCGAGCGCGTCACGGCGCCACGCGGCGAGCCCATTGGCCGTCCAGCGCGCGAGGTCACGCTGGCGCAGGCTCCAGAAGTAGGCCACCGAGTCACGGCCACCTGGGCTCGACCGGCCGAGCGGCATGACGCCAGCCATTTGCTCGGCCCGCCGGTAGCGTTGGTCCAACCAGTCGGACATGACGTCTGGCCCGTCCACGCGGTCGAGCGTGGTCCACAAGGCGCCGAAGGCCAGGTCGCGAGCACGGCTGGACAGCGGCGAGCGCGATCCCATGGCGTCGATCACGAGATCGACCGACGCAGACGTGCCGCCTTCATGAAAGACCAGGTGACGCCTGCCGTTCGACGTGGGTTCGGTGCCGGACACGGCCCGGCCGGTCTCAATCCCAATTCCGGCGGCCCGCACGGCGTCGAACAACAGGTCGAAGAGCAGCGAGCGATGCACGCCGTAGCCGGTCATCTCCGGATGAATGGCGGCGTAGGTCATCGTGAGCGCGCGCCGGCCCGACGGCATCGACACGCCGTTCAAGCCACGAATCGGGGCGGCGATCTGCCGCAGAGGCGCCGCCAGGCCGAGGGCGTCGAGCACGGCCAGGCCGGTGGGTTGAATCATCAGCCCCGACCCCACCGGCTGCGGCTGGTCGAAGCGCTCGTAGAGGGTGACGGCGTGCCCGGCGCGGTGCAGGAAGAGCGCCGCCGCAAGACCGCCTGGTCCGCATCCAGCGATGGCGACGTCGCGGGATGTCACTGGCCCCCCGGCAGCTTGACGCGGCATGGCAACGAGCGCGCCATGTATAGCACGGAGGGCACGTGGGGCCGGGCGGGTGTACAGTGGTGGGATGTCTTGCGCCGCTAGCAGCCAGCCGCTAGCCTCTCGCCGCGTCCCTGGGGCCTGGTCCCCGGTCCCCAGTCCCTGGTCCCTGCCGTGAAGATTGGCTTCGTCTCTCTCGGCTGCCCCAAGAACCTCGTCGACTCCGAGGTCATGCTGGGCATGGCCGAGCAGGCCGGGCACGAGATCACGACCGACGCCGACGGCGCCGACGTCGTGATCGTGAACACCTGCGCGTTCATCGACCGCGCCAAGCAGGAATCGATCGACACGATTCTGGAAATGGCCGAGCGGAAGAAGTCCACCGGCGGCCGCCTCGTGGTCACGGGCTGCCTGGCCGAGCGCTACCGCGATAGTCTGCAGTCCGAAATACCGGAAATCGATGCCATCCTGGGCACCGGCGACGTGCCGAACATCCTCGAAGCGATCCACCCCGGCTCAACCGCCGGGCGCGCCACCGGCGCCGCCCCGCTGACGTTCTACAAGCGAGACCCGAAGCCGGCGAGCGAAGCAATGCCGGCACACCGGGCGTCGAGCGAAGCGACGACGCCCCCAGTGGGACCGCGTGATCCACTCGCCGCTAGCCGCCAGCCGCTAGCCCCTGTCTTCGGCCTGGACCTGCCCACATACCTCTACGACGCCGCCACCCCGCGCCGCCTGGCCACACCCGGCCACTACGCCTACGTGAAGATCGCTGAAGGCTGCGACTACAAGTGCGCATTCTGCGTGATTCCGAAGATGCGCGGCCACTATCGCAGCCGCAGTATCGAGTCGGTCGTGCAGGAAGCGCGTGGGCTGGCCGCGGGCGGGGTCAAAGAACTGCTGCTCGTCTCGCAGGACACGACCTTCTACGGCATCGACCGCAAGGAGCGCGACGCGCTGCCGCGGCTCATCCGGGCGCTCGACGACGTGGACGGTATCGAGTGGGTGCGCCTGCTCTACCTGTACCCCACCACCATCACGGACGCGACCATCGACGCCGTGGCAGAGAGCCACAAGGTGGTGCGCTACATCGACCTGCCGCTCCAGCATGCCTCCGATGCCGTGCTGAAACGCATGAAGCGGCCGGGGACGCGGGCGTCCTATGAGCGCCTGCTCGGCAACATCCGCGCGAAGATGCCCGACGTGACGCTGCGTACCACGTTCATCGTCGGGTTCCCTGGCGAGACCAAGGCGGACGTCCAGGAATTGCTGGCCTTCATCACGACCGTGGGTTTCGACCATGTCGGCGTCTTTACCTACAGCCACGAGGAAGACACCTCGGCGTTCAACCTCGTGGACAACGTACCGGCTGCTGAGAAGGCTCGCAGGCAGCGCCAGGTCATGGCAGCCCAGAAAAAAATCGTCGCGGTACGGCAGAAAACGCGGATCGGTTCGACTGCCCGGCTGGTGGTCGACGGCCCCTCGCCCGAGCACGAGTGGGTCTTCACAGGCCGGCTGGCCGGACAGGCGCCAGAAATCGACCCGCAGGTCTATCTCACTGAGGCGGATCCGGCCACGCTGCGGCCAGGGCAGTTCCTCGACGTGGAAATCGTGGGAGCCAAGGGGTACGATCTGGTGGCCCGGCCGCTGGACCTCTAGACGCCGGAATGCTAAAGTTAAGGGTCCGGAGCTGATCTGGGGAATCCAGAGTGGGCTATAGCCCACTCTTTTTCGTTTCTAGGTAGTCTGTGGCGTCACTTGAACGGATTCGGGAGCTCGTGGCGGACATCGCCCGGGCGTATGGACTCGAGTTGTTCGACGTGACCTACGGCCGCGAAAGCGGCCGGAACGTGTTGCGGGTCGTGCTCGATCGGCCGGGCCCTTCGGCCACGGCCGAGGACAGCGTCAGCCTGGAGCATTGCGCGCGCGTCAGTGAAGAGTTGAGTGCGGTGCTCGACGTCGAAGACGTCGTGCCCGCCGAGTACACGTTGGAAGTCTCGTCGCCGGGGCTCGAACGGCCGCTCCGGGGGCGAGACGACTACGAGCGGTTCGCGGGACGGTTGGCAAAGATCGTCACCTCCGAG
>JANORI010000609.1:0-6484 GCA_031415235.1 Acidobacteriota bacterium
CTCGCGTGCCCATGGCGTTCGGTATCCTGACCACCGACTCGGTGGAACAAGCGGTTGAACGGGCCGGTGCCGGTCCGTCGAACAAGGGCTACGAAGCGGCGATGGCTGCCGTGGAAATGGCGACCGTGTATCGAGCACTCGGACTACGCGCGTGATCGATCATCTGCGTGGCGCTGGCCGGGGAGACGAGCGGCACCGCGCTCGCGAGGCGGCCCTGCGCGCGCTCTACCAGCTCGAGGTTGGCGGGATCGAGACGGCGCAGGCTATGGCGCTCGTTGAGCAGGAAGGCGACGCCGACGCCGTCCTGCTCGACGCCCCCACCCGCGCCTTCGCCGCCCGCCTCGTCGCTGGCGCCTGGACCAACAGGACGATGATCGACGCCCTGATCGAGCCACACTGCACCAACTGGCGCATCGAGCGGCTGGAGGTGCTCGACCATCTGGTGTTGCGGCTGGCCATCCACGAGTGGCTGGTCGAGCCGTCCACGCCGCCGCGCGTCGTGCTGTCCGAGGCGCTGGAATTGGCCCGCGCCTACAGCGGCGAGCAGGCCGTGGGCTTCGTGAACGGCGTGCTCGACGCCGTTTACCACCATCTGCGGGCCGAAGGCCGTATCATCGATGAGCCCGCGCAGTAACTTCCGCCGGCGCGCCGCGGCCGGTACGGGGATGAGACCACGCTATGTCCAACGAAGCTGCGCAGATCGATCAGCGCCGCGCCAACCTCGCGGCCATCGAGGCGCTGGGGTTCCCAGCGTACCCGCACCGCTTCGAGACCACCCACACGGTGGCGCAACTGGCCGAGGGCTACGGCGCGACGGAAGCGGCGGCACTCGAAAGCGAGCGCGTGGAGGCCTCTGCGGCCGGCCGGGTGATGAGCATCCGCAGCTTCGGGAAGGCCAGCTTTCTGGTGCTCTCGGATGGACGCGCCCGAATCCAGGTCTACGTGCGGCAGGACGTGCTGACCGAACGCGAATTCGCGCTGGCGAAGCTGCTCGATTTCGGCGACATCGTTGGGGTGTCGGGCCACTTGTTCCGCACCAAGAGCAACGAACTCTCGATCTGGGCCACGACGCTGACATTTCTGGCGAAGTGCTTCCTGCCGCTGCCCGAGAAGTGGCACGGCCTGCAGGACGTCGAGACGCGGTACCGCCAGCGCTATCTCGACCTCATCGTGAATCCCGACGTGCGCCGGGTCTTCGAGACCCGCAGCCGCACCGTGTCGGCGATCCGCGACGTCCTGACGGCCAAGGGCTTCCTCGAGGTCGAGACCCCGATGATGCAGCCCATCGCCGGGGGCGCGTTGGCCCGGCCGTTTGTCACGCACCACAATGCGCTCGACCTGAAGCTCTATCTGCGGATCGCGCCCGAGCTGTACCTCAAGCGGCTGGTGGTCGGCGGCATCGAGCGGGTGTTCGAGATCAACCGCAACTTCCGCAATGAGGGGATCTCGACGCAACACAACCCCGAGTTCACGATGCTCGAGTTCTATTGGGCGTATGTCGACTACGAAACGCTCATGCGGTTCACCGAAGAGCTGCTCAGTACCGTGGCCGAGCGGGTCACGGGCAGCGTCGTGTGCCAGTTCGGGGAGCACGCGATCTCGTTTGCGGCGCCGTTCCGGCGCCTGTCCCTCCGTCACGCGGCGGCCGAGGTGGCCGCGAGCCGGCTGGGACGCGCGGTCACAGCCGACCAACTGCGCACGCTGGACGGCGCGCGCGCCGTGGCGCAGGCCCTGCACGTCGAGGTGCCGCCTGGC
Organism: Acidobacteriota bacterium; assembly: GCA_031415235.1. Lineage (GTDB taxonomy): Bacteria > Acidobacteriota > Vicinamibacteria > Vicinamibacterales > UBA2999 > CADEFD01. Next base: position 1,756 of record JANORI010000609.1, read on the forward strand.
GCGGGCGCCGGCAAGATCGCGACCGAGATCTTCGAGCGGCTGTGGCAAGCGCAGATGGTGCAGCCCACGTTCGTGTTCGACTTTCCGACCGAAGTGTCGCCGCTGTCGAAGCAGCGCGCCGACGACCCCGACACGGTCGAGCGCTTCGAGCTCTACATCGGCGGATTCGAAGTCGCCAACGCCTTTAGCGAGCTCAACGACCCGGCCGAACAGCGCCGCCGGTTCGAGGAACAGCTGGCCGGCCGCGCCACGGGCGATGACGAAGCCCATGCCATGGACGACGACTACGTGCGGGCGCTCGAGTACGGCTTGCCGCCGACAGGCGGCGAAGGCATCGGCATCGATCGGCTCGTGATGCTGCTCAGCAACAGCCTCTCCATTCGCGACGTCATCCTCTTTCCCCAGATGCGGCCCAGGGACTAACGGAGTCGAGAGTGCCCTACGAATTGTTCGTCGCACTGCGGTATCTGTTCGCCCGGCGCAAGCAGGCGTTCATCTCGGTGATCTCACTCGTGTCGATGCTGGGCGTATCGGTGGGAGTGATGGCGCTGGTCATTGCGCTGGCCTTGATGACGGGGCTTCAAGAGGGCGTACGAGACCGGATGCTCGGTTCTCAGGCCCACGTGTACGTCTGGAAGCCGGCCGGGATCACGGACTACCGGGCCGAAGTGGAGCGCTTGGCACAGGTGCCCGACGTGACCGGCGCCGCGCCGGCGCTGATGGGGAAGGCGCTTATCAGCAAGGACGACCAGCAGTCGTTCATCACGCTCAAGGGCATCGACCCGGAACTCGAGGGGCAGGTCACCGACATTGCGGGTGCGGTCACCGAGGGGCGCTTCGGCGACCTGGGCCGGGGCGCTGACGGCGAGCTGCCGGGCGTGCTCATCGGCCACGAACTGGCGGGCCAGATCGGGGCACATCTGGGGGATGCGGTCACACTGCTCACGCCGACCGGCACGCTCTCGCCGATGGGCGTGATGCCGCGCCAGCGCCGGCTCGAGGTCGTGGGCATCTTTCGGCTCGGGCTGTTCGAGTTCGATCAGGCGTTTGGGTATGTGACACTCGACACGGCGGGTCGCCTCACCGGGAAGACGGATCCCGACCACATCGAGCTGCGGGTGCGCGACATCTACGGCGCGGCAGCAGTGGCCGACGGCATCGGCGCCATCGACGGTGGAGAGTACCTGGCCCAGCCCTGGTCCGATTTGAACCGCTCACTGTTCTCGGCGCTGTGGCTCGAGAAGGTCGCCATCTCGATAGCGATCGGTCTGATCGTGATGGTGGCGGCGCTCAACATCGTGGCGTCGCTCGTGCTGCTCGTGATGGAGAAGGGCCGCGACATCGCCATCCTCAAGACGATGGGTGCGTCGGCGACGAGCATCCGGCGCATCTTCATGCTGCAAGGTCTGGTGATCGGGCTGGTCGGTACGGCCGCCGGTACGGCTGCCGGCGTGCTGGCAGCGACGGTGCTCGACCGCAAGCAACTCATCCGGATTCCGGCCGACGTCTACCAGTTGTCGCACCTGCCGTTCACGGTCGTGCCACGCGACGTTGTCGCGGTGGTGGCCGCCGCGCTCGTGATTTGCTTTGTAGCCACGATCTATCCATCTCGGCAGGCGGCCCGGCTCGATCCCGCCGAGGGGCTCCGTCATGAGTGACGCGTTCCTCGGCGCGAGCGGCGTGCAGAAGTCCTATGCGGTGGCCGGGCAGCAGCTCATCGTGCTACGCGACCTGGAGATCGCTGTCGGACTGGGCGAGATGGTGGCCATCATGGGCGCGTCTGGTGTGGGCAAGAGCACGCTGCTGCACGTGCTCGGCGGGCTCGATCGGCCGGACGCCGGCGAGATCCGCGTAGGGGACGTCGACATCACCAAGGCCGACGACGCGTCGCTCGTGACGTTTCGGAACCGGCACGTCGGCTTCGTGTTCCAGTTTCACCACCTGCTGCCGGAATTCAACGCGCTCGAGAACGTCGAGATGCCGCTGCGGATCGCGCGTGTGCCGGCCAGGGACGCCCGTCCGCGTGCGGAAGCGCTGCTTGGGCGCGTCGGATTGGCCGAGCGGCTGGGCCATCGCCCAGGCATGCTCTCGGGCGGCGAACAGCAGCGGGTCGCCGTGGCCCGCGCCCTGGTGCGACAGCCGGCGCTGCTGTTGGCCGACGAGCCCACCGGCGATCTCGACGAAGCCACCGCCGACGCGCTCCACGGACTGCTGCGCGAGATGCACCGAGAATTCAATCTCACGGCCGTGATCGCGACCCACAACCCGCGCCTGGCCCAGCAGTGCGACCGCGTGCTGAGGCTTGTCGCGGGGCGGCTGACGCCCGCCTGAGGAGTGCCGACCGGCCTAGTCGCCGAACTTGATGCCCTGCGCGAGCGGCAGTGAGTTCGACCAGTTCACCGTGTTGGTCTGCCGCCGCATGTAGACTTTCCAGGCGTCCGATCCGGATTCGCGGCCGCCGCCCGTCTCCTTTTCGCCGCCGAACGCGCCGCCGATCTCCGCGCCGGAGGTGCCGATGTTCACGTTGGCGATGCCGCAATCCGAGCCGTGCGCGGAGAGGAACGCCTCGGCCGTGCGCATGCTTTCGGTGAAGATGGCCGACGACAGGCCCTGCGGCACGCCGTTGTGGAGAGCCATCGCCTCGTCGATCGTGGCGTAGTCGAGCACGTACAGGATCGGCGCGAACGTCTCGTGCATGACGATGTTCGACTGGGCGGGCATCCAGACGATCGCGGGCTCCACGAAGTGCGGCCCCAGATCGGGACGGCGACCGCCTCCGCAGAGCACGCGTCCGCCGCCGGCCGTGGCCTCGGCAAGCGCCGCCTGCATCTTGTCGACCGCCGCCGCGTTCACGAGGGGCCCCATGAGCGTCGCCGCGTCGAGCGGCGAGCCGATGCGGACCTGCTGGTATGCGGCCACCAATCGATCGGACAGCGCGTCGACCACGTCGCGATGCACGATGAGGCGGCGCGTCGAGGTGCAGCGCTGGCCCGCCGTGCCTACAGCGCCGAAGAGCACGGCCCGGATGGCCATGTCGAGGTCGGCGTCGGCGGCGACAACAATCGCGTTGTTGCCGCCCAGCTCGAGCAACGACCGCCCGAACCGCCCGGCCACCGTCTGGGCCACGCGACGGCCCACTGGCGTGGAGCCGGTGAACGACACGAGTGGCAGGCGCGCGTCGTGCAGCATGCGCTCGCCGATGTCGGCGCCGGTGCCCACGGCGAGGGTGAAGATGCCCGTGAGCCCGTGGTCCGCCATCACGGCGTTGGCGATGCGCTGCACGGCCACAGCGCAGAGTGGCGTGGACTCAGCTGGCTTCCAGAGGGTTGGATCTCCGCATACCGCGGCGATGGCGGCGTTCCAGGACCACACGGCCACAGGGAAGTTGAACGCCGTGATGACCCCAACCGGGCCGAGCGGATGCCATTGTTCCATCATCCGGTGGCCCGGACGTTCCGACGCGATGGTCAGACCGTACAGTTGACGCGAGAGCCCAGTGGCGAAGTCGCAGATGTCGATCATCTCCTGCACTTCGCCGTGGCCTTCCGCGCGGATCTTGCCCATCTCGAGCGACACGAGATCGCCGAGCGGTTCTTTGGCGGTTCGCAGCGCCTGCCCCAAATCCCGGACAAGGTCTCCACGTTTCGGGGCCGGGACGTCACGCCAGGTGCGGAAGGCCGCCGCGGCGGCCTCGACCACGCGTTCGTAGGCCGCCTCTGAGGCCAACTGCACCGCAGCGATGGGCGCGCCGGTCGTCGGGTCAAAGGACGTGAGCGTGTCGGCGCCGGGCGCGATCGCCCAGTCGTCTACGCCCGTCGACACACCAGGGTTCAGATCGGCGAGGCCGAGGCGTTCGAGGATGGCGGCAGCGGTGGGCACGTGGGTGGCGGGCATGCGGGACGTCTCCGGACAGGGAAGTGGCGGTCGGACGAATGGCGGCAGAGGTCAGCCAAGGCCCGCGAGGCGGAAGATGACCGAGGCGAGGCCCGAGTAGTCATCGTCGCCTCCGCCCGCCGTGAGCTGGGCCTGCACGATCTGCTGCACGACCGCCGTACCGGGCGCAGCGACGCCCTGCGCCGCCAGCGCTTCAGCGACGATGTGCAGGTCCTTCTTGTAGAGCCGCGCCTTGAATCCGGGCATGAAGTTGCCCGTGAGCATCCGTTCGCCGTGCACCTCGAGCACGCGGCTGGCGGCGAATCCGCCGAGCAGCGCCTGGCGCACCTTGGCGCCGTCGATGCCGGACTTCATCGCGAGCGCCAGCGCTTCGGCCACCGCGAGCATCGTGCCGCCAATGACGAGCTGGTTGCACGCCTTACAGACTTGTCCGGCGCCGGAAGGGCCCAGGTGCACGATGCGGTCGTCACGTCCCATCATCGCCAGCAGCGGCCGCACCCGGTCGAGCGCTTCGGCAGCGCCGCCCACCATGAAGGTGAGCGTCCCGTCAATGGCGCCGATCTCGCCGCCGCTCACCGGGGCGTCGAGGTAGTGCCCTCCGCGGGCGGCGACGGCCTCGGCGAACCGGCGCGCGGCGGCGGGCGCAATGGTGCTCGAGTCGATCACGATGGTGCCGGGCTGCATCGCCGCGAGCAGGCCCCGCTCGCCGTCGAGCACGGCGGCCACGTCGGGCGCGTCGGGCAGCATGGTGACGATCAACTGGCATGCGGCGGCGACCGCCGCAGGGGTCGTGGCCACGCTGGCGCCCGCCTCGCCGAGCGCGCGCTCGGCGGCT
>JANORI010000610.1:0-4478 GCA_031415235.1 Acidobacteriota bacterium
GAGGAGCCCCACCGCGTCAGCCCGCCGCTTTGCGTCCGGAGCGCTTCGGCGCTACCGGGAGCTGCTCGCGCCCGATCATCACTTCGGTCGACTTGATGATGGCGACGGCCTCGTCGCCGCGCCGCAGGCCCAGCTCCGTGAGCGCGTCGCGCGTGATCACCGCCGTGAGCCGCTGGTCGCCGATCCGCAGCCGCACCTGTGCGAGCAATCCGTCGTGGCGCACTTCGTCGACGATGCCGCGCAGCTGGTTCCGGCCGCTGAGCGCCACCAGCACGCCACGCGCCCGCGGCGCGTCCGGGCGGGATCTGCGCCTGGGCGGCGCCTCGGGCGGGCCCTGCTGCGCCAGGAGCCGGTCGACTTCGGCCAATGGCACCCGGTGATGTCCGCCGCCGGTGCGCACCGTGCGCACGGTGCCCCTGTAGATCCACTGCTTCAGCGCGGAATAGCTGACCCCGAGGCGGTCGGCCGCCTCGCGTACCGACAGCATGGTGGCGCTCATCGTTCACTCCATGGCGCGGCGTGCAGTTGCGCGCAGCACAAAACACGCTAAATCGAGATGTAAAGCAAAGCAAATCATACTATTCTGACGCTCGATGCAGGTGACTGGAGACCAGGCTCGACGCGGGCCGTCTTGGGCGATGCTCGTGGCGCTCGTGTGCGCGTGGGCCGCCGGTGCGGTCGGTGCACAGACGGCGCCGCCGCTGGTGGTGTCGGTGGCGGCCAGTCTCAGCGACGTCATGAGCGAACTGGCACAGCGGCACGAACGCACCACGGGCCAGGCCGTGCGCTTGAATGTCGCGGGCTCGAACTTCATTGCCCGCCAGATTGTGGAAGGCGCTAAGGCGGACGCCTTCGTGAGCGCCGACCAGACCCAGATGGACCTCGTGGAGCGCGCCGGACGTCTGGTGCCGGGCACCCGCGTAGACCTGCTCACGAATCAACTCGTCGTCGTAGGACGACCAGGGAGCTCGCTGAAGAGCGGAGAACCCGGCACCTTGGCGTCGAACGACGTGCGCCGGGTGGCGCTCGGGAATCCCGACAGTGTCCCGGCGGGCGTCTACGCGCGCCGGTGGTTGGAGGCCAAGGGTGTCTGGGCGAAGATCTCTCCGAAGGTCGTGCCCACGATGACGGTGCGCGCCGCACTCGCGGCCGCGCGTGCCGGGCGGGTCGATGCCGCGGTCATCTACGCTACCGATGCGCGCAGCGAGCCCTCGGTGCCAGTGCTGTTTCGTGTGCCCGCGTCTGATGCGCCGCCCATCGTCTACCCTGCCGCCGTGGTCCTGGGCCCCAATCAAGTTGCGGCCGAACGTTTCGTCGCCTACCTTCGGTCCCCCGAGGCAGGGACGGTGTTTCAGGCTGCCGGGTTCGGACTCGCCGCTCGCTGATCCCCTGACGACGCCATCATGAACCAGAGCATCTCGAGCATCGCCCTGTTCTCGGTGGTCACGGCCGCCGTGGCGACGCTGCTGGCGCTGCCGGTGGCGGTGGCACTGGGATGGCTCCTGTCGCGTCGGTCGTTTCGAGGAAAGTCCTTCGTCGAGACCGTCGTGTCACTGCCGCTGGTACTGCCGCCGGTCGCGATCGGCCTGCTGATGCTGCAATTGCTCGGCCGCGAGCGGCCGCTCGGACGGCTGCTCGACGCCGCCGGCATCGACGTGGTGTTCACCTGGAAGGCGGTCGTGCTGGCGATGACGGTGATGAGCCTGCCGCTGATGGTGATGACCATTCGCGCCGGCTTCGAGCACGTCAACCGGCGCTTCGAAGCGATGGCGACCACGCTCGGCGCCAGCCCCCTGCGTGTCTTCTGGACCATCACCTTGCCCCTGGCCCGGCAGAGTGTCGTGGCCGGCGCGCTGCTGGGATTTGCGCGCGCGCTCGGCGAGTTTGGCGCCACCATCGTCGTCGCCGGTGGCATCCCCGGCCAGAGTCAGACGCTGGCCGTGGCGATCTTCAACCTGACCGAAGCCGGCCGCGAGTCTGACGCCAACACGTTGATGTTCGTGTCGATTGCCGTGGCGTTTGCGGTGCTGGCCACCGCCAACGCCGTGCAGCGGAAGGGGCGGCGGGCATGATCGCGCTCGAGTTCGACGTTCGGGTCCAGCAGGACGAGTTCACGCTGCACCTGCACGACCACGCCGAGGTGCAGGTGCTCGGGCTCGTGGGCCCGTCGGGTGCCGGCAAGACCACCCTGCTCGAGGCGATCGCCGGCCTGCGCGCCGCCACCGGCGTGATCCGCGTTGGTGGCCGCACCCTGCTCGATACCCCGTCGGGCATCGACGTGCCAGCGCGCCTGCGTCGCGTGGGTTACGTGCCGCAGGACTCGCTGCTCTTTCCCCATCTGACGGTGCGCGGCAACCTCGAGTACGGGGCCAAGGACGCGGCGCGTGTGGAGGCCGTGGCCGAGATGCTGGAAGTGGCGTCGCTGCTCGACCGCGCGGCCTCGGTGTTGTCGGGCGGGGAGCGCCAGCGGGTGGCGCTCGGCCGCGCCCTGGCGGCGGCGCCCGACCTGTTGCTGCTCGACGAGCCGCTCGGCGCGCTCGACCCGGCCCGCCGCGACCGCATCCTGCCCTACGTGCTCCGCGCCCGGCAGGCGCTTGGCGTGGCGATGGTGTGGGTCACGCACGACCTCGACGAGCTGACCCACGCCGCCGATCGCGCCCTCGTCGTCGATCGCGGCGCGGTGGTCTTCGCCGGCCCGGTCAGTGGCGCGCTGCCGCTGCTTGGCCGCGACCGGGCGCGATAGTCGGTAGGGGTATCAGGGGCGGGGGGCAAACCCGGCCGAGGCGCCCACCCATGACAGCCCGCGGTTGTGCGCCACGCCCATCATGGCGCCGCGTCCCATCCGGACGAGCGGCAGCACTGGACGGAGCCGGTCGGTGTGCACGTACATGATGCGCACTTCCGCCTGCGTCGCGCCGTGCGGCGTGTCGATCACGGACGCAAACGCCACGCGTTCCTGCAGTAGAAAGAGATGCCGCTCGGCCGCGGGAATCGCCGCCAGCTCGGCGTCGCTCGGCGCGAACACGATGCCGCCGCCCGCAAACGAGAACAAGGGCTTCAGCAGCAGGTCCTCGCGATTGGCAGGCAGGCCGTCGACCGTCTCGAGCCGCCAGGTGCGCGGCACCGAGGGATGCGCGAGCCAGGGGATCGCCGACTTGCTCAGGCGAAAGAACCAGGCAGGATGGCCGATCCACTCCACGTCGAGATCGTCGCGGTAGTCAAACGGCATCGGATGACCAGTGCGCTCGAGCTCGTCGGGGATGACGCGGTTGTAGATCCGGCGGATCGGGCGTTCGCCGTCGGGGGTGCGCCGCCACAGCCCGCGGCCGCGCACGACGACATCCTGCGGATCGACCGTGTCGATCCCCCAGAGGGTCCGGGTCATGGCGAAGTCGGGCAGGGTCTTCTGATGGTCGGGCGCAATCTCCATCAACACCACGTCGGCCGGCGCATGCGGGCCGACCAGCACCTGCGCCATCAGCGTGAGATAGCTGTCGGCGTCAAGCCCGCCCAGGTGCGTGACGAGCGTATCGGGCAGGCCGTAGATCTCGCGGTGCGCCGCGGCCAGCACGTGCTGAAAGGCGTACAGCGACGGGAAGGCCTGCAACTCCACGAGCCGCGGCTCGTAGCGGCCGTCGGCCGTCTTCACCAGACCGAAGTCCACCTGCACGAAGGTGGGCATGGCTTCCTGCCCGGGACCCAGGTACCGCTCGGGGATAAGCGCTTCGGCGGCCGCGCGCGCGCGCGTATCAGCGAGGAAGCCGGTCACGAGGTCGGCGCCGGTGGCGGCCATCTCGTCGAGCAGCGCAGCGGGAAAGAAGCACGGCGTCTCGGCGACAGGAAACTCGGTGCGTAGGCCGACCCGGTCCGTCAGCAGCTGTTCGAACCGCGCGTACTTCGCCGGCGTCCAGTCTCGGTTGAAGCGCTCGCGCAGTTCCGGAATCATGACGGCACCGGCACCCGGCTACAGCCCGGCCCGCGTCTCGGCGGCCATGAACTGCACCACCTGGCGCAGGTCGCCGGTGCGCGCGAAGGCCGCCAGCTGCCGGTCGGCGCCGGTGCCGTGCTCCAGGATCCACCGCACGCCCTCGATCTCGCGCCGGCTACCCAGTTCGTCCACGGCCTGGTCCACCAGCCCGAGATACTCCTCGATCAGCTGCCGCTCCGGCACTTCTTCTTCGCGCCCGAAGTCGATGAGCGAGCCGTCGATGCCGTAGCGCGAGGCGCGCCACTTGTTCTCCATGATCAGGGCGCGGCTGTACGGTCGCCACGCCTGATTCTTCTCGTGCAACTGCCAGAGCGTGTAGACGGTGGCCTGGATGAGCGCCGCGATGGCGAGTGTTTCGTCGACCCGCATCGGCAGGTCGCAGATCCGCACCTCGATGGTCGGGAAGAACGGATGGGGGCGCACGTCCCACCAGATCTTCTTGGCGTTGTCGATGCAGTTGGTGCGAATCAGCAGATTGACGAAGCGCTCG
>JANORI010000611.1:0-4270 GCA_031415235.1 Acidobacteriota bacterium
GCTGGGTCTTGGCGCCGAAGTCGCGCACGTTGCCGGCGTGGATCCGCGCTTCGTGCGCCTCCATGGCAAACGCTCGCACCGCGTCGGCGTTGCCAAGCGAGTCGGCGACGTGGCCGGCCAGCACGTTCGACGCGGCCTCGCGCGCCTCCACCAGCCGCTGGCGGCGACGGATGAGGGGCAGCACCATCGCCACGGTGATGGCGAGCATGCCAAACAACACCGCTACCAGGAGCGGCGAGTAGCGCCAGAGCACCACGCCGACAAACAGCAGCGCGATCAGATTGGATGCCACCGAGTAGCACAGCACGTCGAACACGTCTTCGAAGCGGCGCGCATAGCCCAGCGCGCGCTTGGTGAGCGAGCCGGCGAAGTTGTCGTGGAAGAACGACAGGTCCTTGGCCAGCAGTTCCTCGACGGCCTCGATGTACAGGGCCTCCATGGCGCGAATCTCGGTGCGCGCCAGCAGGAACGCCGACAACCGCCAGATCGCTTCGCCCGTGATCCACAGACCCGCCAGCGCCAGCACGTACGGCATCAGCGCGGCTGTCGAGGGCGGCGCAGGCTGCGAGAACTCCCCGAGTAGCCGGGCGACCACCAGGGGCGGCGCGTAGAAGATGAAGGCGTTGCCAATGCCCGGCAGCAACAGCGCCGGAATGGCCATGCCGGGGCGCTTGGCCACCTGCGCGGCGTAGCGGCGAACGACCAGGCGGAGTGCGTCGGCGAGGCGGTCGGGAGATGAGGACACGGACTGTCGATAGTATCGCGCCCCGAAGAAGGACCGCGACCACGGCGTGCTGACGTCGAGGAGCGGTCGGCGCCGGAGCGGCTCGCCGCGGCGTTAGCCCATGCCGGGCCGGATGCCGCCCAGCAACAGATGGTGGCGGGCGGCAACGCGCTACGGCTCCTCGGTGTTGCCTGAGGGCGTGACGGCGATCAGTTTGCCGACGCCGGGCGGGACGCGCCGACCAGTTCCAGCGTCAGCCCTCTGAACTGCCGAAACGCGGTGTCGGTCGTGACGAGACGGTGCCCGCCCGCGACGGCAAAGGCCGCGAGATAGGCGTCCATCCACAACTTCGGCGACGCGGTGTCCCGTACGGCGAACTGCTTCCAGCGCACATCGAGACCGGCGGGTTCGTCGGCGCGCCAGGCGATGCGGTCGTCGACGAGCATCGCCTCGTAGACCGCCCACGCCTGACGATTGGTCAATGGCTGATTGCCGTACGGCGCCAGCACGGCGGCGTTGGTCAGCAAGCGGAGAAAGGCCTGCTGAGTGGCCCGACAGAAGAACACGGCCGCGACGCCCTCGACGCCGTTCAACCAGCGACGAGCGGCTGCGTGGTGGACGTGCCCGGACAACGCCAGTGCCAACCAGATGTTGCTGTCACAGAGCGTCACGGCGTCGACTCGAACTCGTCGCCGAGCAGGATTGCGGCGGCGCGTCGTGGAGTGATCTCCTCGTCGGGGCGGGCCTTGTGCCTGCACTGGATCAACGGGAGCTGGACGCGCCGCGCCATGGCTGTTGGCGGTCGCTCACGGGACAGGCCCCGCCGCAGCAGATCTGCGACCGTGTCCTTGAGCTTGCGCCGGTCGTTCACCGCCCGAATCTTCACCGCACGCAGCAGGTCGTCCGGGAGGTCCAGCGTCGTCTTCATCGTGCCATCATACCAGCAAGCTGGTTCGATGGGTTACGAGGCTGCTGGTCTCCCTGGGCGGCCAGACCGTCGAGGAATACGCCACCGCACTCTTCAATGCGTGGGGCGGACCTGTCGCTCTACCTGAGCACATTCATCGCGCTACGGGCCGGCGTGGTAGCGCTCGCCCCTCAGCGCGCGCGGACCAGCGCCGACACGATTTCCCAGTTGAGCCGCACGAACCGCTGGAACTCGCGTTCGAGGAGGCGTTCCTGATCGCTGTGCATGCCGTAGCCCACCGACTGGTCCTCGAGATCGACACCCGCGCCAATGCCCACACACTGCACGCCCTTGAGGCGCAGTGGCCACATGTCGGTGCCGTACGTGCTCATCGACGGCACGGTGGGTACCTTGTAGACGGCCGTCACGGCCGCCTCCACCGTGGTGAAGAGCTCCGAGTCGAGACGCGTTCCTGGAATCGGCGGACGCGGCGCCCCGGGTACGAACTGCACGTCCACCGTCGTGTCGTTGATGGCCCGGCGAATCTGGGCGAGCAGCGCGTCGGGGTCTTCGCTCGGCACCATGCGCACGTCGAGCCGGGCCTTGACCTCGGACGGAATCACGTTGGAGCGATAGCCGGCCGTGACCATCGTCGGCGACACCGACGTCCGCGCCATCGACGCATTACGTGGTTCGTGCTGAAAGAGCCAATCGGCCGCGGCATTCGCCACTTTCGGATCGGCCGAGACGACGTCTCGGTAGTGCTTTGCCTGGTCTGGAAAGGCGAGCCCCGCCAGACGGCGGAAGTACCGGCCGGTCGTCTCGTCGAGCTTCACGTCGGGCTGCCAGGTGATGAACTTGCCGACGGCGTTCCCCAGATGCGCGATCGCGTTCGAGGTGAGCGGCACCGAGCCGTGGCCCGAGATGCCGCGTGCGGTCAGCTCCACGCCGCGCACGACCTTCTCGGTCACCTGCACGGCGGCGTAGCGCACGTCTCCGCGCTCGCGAATCGTGTCGCCGCCTTCGGCGATGCAGTACTCGGCGTCGATCTCGGGATAGTGCGCGTCCACCATGAAGCCAATGCCGAGGTGCGACGCGCCTTCTTCGCCGGATTCGGCCAGCAGGATCACGTCGCGGTCAAGCGGCACGTTCTGCCGCTTGAGCAGCAGCATCGTCATGACGGCGGCCGTGAGGTTGTCTTTGTCGTCGATGGCGCCGCGGCCGTAGACGTAGCCGCCGTCGCGCGTGGCACTGAACGGCGGGAACTTCCACTTCGTCGCGTCCACCGGCACGGTGTCGAGGTGGCCGAGCAGCAGCAGCGGACGCTTGCGCCCGGAGCCCTTCAGCCGCGCCACCAGGTTGGGTCGCTCGGGATCCAACGCGAAGACTTGCGCCGGGATTCCGTTCTGGTCGAAGAGCTGCTCGAGGTACTCAGCTTCCTCCCGCTCGCTGGCGCTCGTGTCGAAGCGGATGAGGGCCTGATAGTGGCGCAGCGCCTCATCTTCTACCGTCGTCCAGTCGGGTTGCGGCGAGCGGCCTTGCGCGGCGAGCGACACCACGACACAGGCGACGAGCGTGGCCAGGAGCAGAGACGAGCGAAGCGGCAAGCGACTCGGCGACATGGCGCCCACTCTAGCAGGCTATCGGCCGGCGGTGGTCCGTCGCGCCGGCGGTGCCGTCATGGGCTTGGCCGCCACGCACGAGAAGTTGGCCGCCTCGTCGCTGCTGCCCGTGCCCTTGTAGCGCGCCACGAGCGGATACTGGCAGAGCGGCCGCGTGCGATCGACCTTGCCATTCGCACTGTGCGAGGCCGTCAGCGTGTCGGGCGCGACGCCCTTCTCCACCCACTGCTCGAGCGCACCAATGGCGTCGAACTGGTTCGGCCCAGGGCCGCCCCCGCAGTGGCCCATGCCCGGCGCCATGAAGAACCGGTAGAAGTCGCGCGTCGCGGCCAGCCCGCCCATGGCCTTGGCCACGCCCTCGTAGTAGGCCACGGTGTCTTGCGGCGGCACGACCGGATCCAGCCAGCCGGTGTACATCAGCAGCTTGCCTCCGCGCTTCTTGAACGGCGTCAGATCCTTGTCGACCGCCGCCATGAACGGGAGCTGCTGCTCGGCGTACGCCAGATCGCGATCGAAGTCGATGGTGCGGTAGTCCCAATTCGGATCGTGGAACAGCCAGTAGCGGAAGAAGTCGGCCCGCATCGGCGTGGCCGGATCCAGGATGTACTGCCGCCAGCCCTGGCTGGCCACCTCGCCGAACCCCTCGCTGCCCACCGACCAGCCGGTGTAGATGAGCTCGCCGGTACGCGGGTGCCTGGTGCCCGCGTACACCTTCTGCGCGGCCGCAACCTGCGGCGCCGTGAGGCAGCTGGCGTCATCCGCCGAGCCCGTGCAGGCAATCGTCGCGGGATCGAATGTGCATCGCCGCGGGTCGTCGATGAGCCCGTCCTTCAGTCCATCGACCGCGTCGCAGGCGGTCACGGCCGACGTCGAGAGCAGTGAGAGCTGCGCCTGGGAGAGCAGCGGCTTGCCGTCGGCGTCGTGCGTGGCCAGCCACGACGCGAGGAACCCGAACGTCTGACGGATGCGATTGTTGGCCGGATCGCCCGCGACGATGCCGTCGTAGTCGCCGGGATA
>JANORI010000612.1:0-3038 GCA_031415235.1 Acidobacteriota bacterium
ACCTGCCGGACGCCCTGCTGGGCTACCGCCTGCACGCATCGAACACCGTCTGGTTCGACGACGAACGAGGAGCGGCCTACGCCCTCGAAGTGAACCGTGTGCTGGCCCACACGCTGCGACGCGCTGGTGCGCGGCACTCACAGGCAGGCCCTGCCGAGGTGGCGCACCAGGTGGAGCTGCTGACGCGTCACGCGGCCAGGCACTCGGACGCGAACGGGCTGGCGATGTACGCCAACGATCTCGTTGGCGGCCCCCAGCTCGAAGCCGCGCGGACGGGATCGGCCGACGTGCACGGGTGGCTGCGCGCGCTGTGGCCGCGGTTCGGTCCCGCTGGCGCCGGGTCGCGCGCGACCACGCACGACCTGCACGCCGTGGCTAGGACCGCCTTGGCGGACGTGGCGAAGGAAGAGGCGGCCGCCGCGTCAGTGGCCGAAGGGGAGCGCGACGAGCTTCGCCGGCAGCAGATCGATCGGGAGGCAGTTGCCGCCGCGCAGGCCCAGGAGATATCGCGCGTGCGTGCCGAGCTGGACACGTCGGTCATCACGCACGCCCGGGAACTGCAGCAACTGCGCGACGACATGACCGCCTCCTCCGCAGCCCAGGCGCAGGCGCACGCCGATGAACTGCAGCGGCTGCACGCGTCGCCGGAGTGGCTCGTGGGTGACCGTCTCTGGAACCGCGCCGGCGCCGCGCGCGTTGGCTGGCCGATCGTACGGGCGTGGCGGACCCTGCGCGATCGGCGCAACCGCGCCAGCCTGGCCCTCGGCCGGGTCGTTCGCACGGCTGGTCTTGCGAAGCCGCGCGCCGTCGTCGCGGCCTGCTGGAGCTTCCCGATCCACTCGCAGACCTTCGTCTATCAGGAGATGCAGGCGCTCGCGTGGGCTGGCTTCGACTGCCGGGTGTTCTGCTGCGACACCAACGCCCGGCAGGAGCTGCCAGCGGCCTTCAGCGGGCTCTGGGGCAAGCGCCTCGTCATGCAGACGGATTGGGACGCCAATCAGCGCGACCTCGAGCACTTCCTGCGGACGCGGCCCGACCGGGTGAACTCCCTGCTCGCGACCCTGGGTGCGGCCACCGGGCTGACGCGCGAGGCGCTGCTGAACGAGTCGACCGTGCGGACGGGCTTCACCTTCGCCCGCCACGTCGAGCTGTCGGGCGCCAGCTACCTGCACACGTACTTCTTCTACGACCAGTCGCTGCTGGGCCTGATGGCCGCCGTCCTGCTGCGGATTCCACGCGGCATCACGGCGTATGCCGACCACATGCTCGGCGACTACCGGTTCAAACTGGTGCCGCTGCACCTCGAGCTGGCCGACATCGTGGTGGCGACGAGCGCCCGCATCAAGCGGGAACTGGGCGCCATCGGGGGCGGGCGGTTCGACGACAAGATCATCGTCAAGCCCAACGGCATCGACGCGGCGCGGTTCCCGCACATCGACGCGGCCACGCGGCTGGCCGCCGGGGACCCGCCGGAGCTGATTGCCGTCAACCGCATCGAGCCGAAGAAGGGCCTGATCCACCTGGTGGACGCGATCGGCCTGCTGCAGGCCCGCGGCGTGGCGGTGAGGCTGCACCTGGTCGGCGGCGCCGACAAGACGCCGGCGGGCGCCGAGTGTTTCCGGCAGCTCACGGCGCGGATCGACCAGCTCGGGCTCAGCGATCGCATCGTCCTGCACGGCGTCAAGCAGCAGCACGAGTTCATCCCGCTGATGGCCCGCGCCCGCCTGTTCGTCGCCCCCTACGTCGAGGTGAACACGGGCGACAAGGACGGCATCCCCACGGCCGTCCTCGAGGCGATGTCCACCGGCCTGCCGATCGTGCACACAGGTGCCGGGTCCATCGAGGAGGCGGCGGCCGATGGCGTCGAGGGCCTCACCGTGCCGCAGCGCGACGCCGTGGCCCTGGCCGACGCGATCGCGCGACTGCTGTCAGACCGCGATCTCTACGTGCGCATGTCCAGCGCCGCGCGGCAGCGCGCCGTGTCCGAGTTCGACATCCACGTCACGGAACGCCGTCTGCACGAGCGCATCCAGGCCGTCTGTGCCCCGGGGACGGTCCGCGCCTGACCCCGAACGCGCGTCGAGCCCTCAGGCCGGCCGAGGCCGGCGCCGGTGCACGAGCCGGCGATACAGCCCGACCGCCTGCTGCGCGACGTGCGTGTGCCCATGGGTGGCCACGACCCGCGCGCGGGCGGCGTGGCCGAGCCGGGCACGCAGCGCCCCATCACCGAGCAGCCGTTCGAGCTGCGTGATGAACGACGCGGCGTCGTCACAGGTGGCGAGCAGTCCGTTCACGTCGTGCGCGATCAGCTCCGGCATGCCGCCCTGGTCGGCGCAGACGATCGCCTTGCCGGCGGCCATGGCCTCGAGGCACGAGTACGGGCAGTTCTCCCAGGTGCTCGGCAGCAGGAAGATGTCGGCGGCGGCCACCACGGGCCGAAGGTCGTCGAGCGGCAGGGCTCCGAGCCAGTGGATCGAGCCCTTGAGCGGCCGCCCTTCGAGCGACGGCAGCAGGGTGCCTGCGACGTAGCCGAACAGGTCGGCCCCCGCGAGCACCAGCGTAGCGTCGTGGCGTTCGAGGATCGCCCCGGCGATCTCGGGCATCAGGTGAATCCCCTTGCGGCGCTCCATGCGCCCCGTGAACACGATCGTCAGCGGCCGCCGCGGCAGGCCGTACCTGGTGTGGACGTCGACCTGCTCGGTCGTCTTGTCGAACCACTCGAGGTCGAGTCCGTTGGTGATCACCGGGATCGGTCGGCGCACGCCGAGCGCCCGGCGCACTTCGCCTGCGAGGAACTGCGAGCACGACGTCAGCGCCGTGGCCCCGTTGATGCCCCGCTGCTCGACCGCGGCGCACAGGGTGATGTCGAGGGGACGCACGTCGTAGGCCCCCATGATGAGGCGCGACGGCGAGTGCAGGCGCACCACCGTGGGCACACCGAGCAGGCGGGTCACGAGGGCGCCCTCGGCGCCACACTCGGGCATCTCGAGCACATCGAACCGGTAGGTGCGGTGCAGCGCCCTGATCCCGTGGAACAT
>JANORI010000613.1:0-10334 GCA_031415235.1 Acidobacteriota bacterium
GCGCTGCCACGCGGGATTGAGCCGCAGAAAGTAGCCGTCGAGGTTGGCCACGCAGAGCAGATCCAGCGAGAGGTCGAAGAAGCGTTCGAGCTCATCGGCGGCGCGACGGCGTTCCACGTAGACGCCAATCTGACGGCCGACGGCGGTCATCGTCGCGAGGTCCTCGGGCGCCAGTTGCACGGGCTGCCGGCTGAAGAACTCCATCACCGCGACGACGCTGTCGTTCCATAGGATCGGGACAGCGACGGCCCCGTGGAGATCCGCACGCCGTGCCGCAACGGCCCGGGGCAGCGCCGGGTCGAACTGCACGTGGTCCACCACGACCGCGGCACCAGCGGCCCAGACGCGGCCCGGCACGCCGACGCCGCGGGCGAAGGCGGTCGCGCGGCTGACCTCGGCGAACTCCGCGAATGGGCCCGGAGAATCCGGCCAGGTGCCGACGCACCGGAGGGCCGTTCCGGCACGGTCGACGCCCCAGAATCCGCCGAACTCCCAGCCAAACGGCGCGCCCAGCACGCCGAGGATGCGGGGCACCGCGGCGTAAAGCGTCGGCGTTTCGGCCAACTCCCGCGCGATCGCGTGCGCGAGCGGCACGTGCGCACCGGCAGCGACCGTCGGTTCGGAATGCGGCGTGGTCACCAGTCGATTCCCATGCGGGGAAACTTCGAAGGCACTACACTACTGCCGATCTGACCGTTTGTCGTCGGCTCCCTGTCGCCGACGGAGGAATCTCCAGATGACCACCACCGTCACGGCGCGGCACGTGCTCGTCGTCGATGACGATCGCGCGTTTCGTCACGCCGTGACTGCTCTGCTGCAGAAGATCGGCTACGACACGTCGCAGGCCGGCGACGGCCTCGATGCGCTGCGCCGTCTCGGTGACGCTCGCGTCGATCTCGTGGTGCTCGACATCGGACTGCCTGGCATGAACGGCCTGGACGTGCTGGCCGAGGCACGGCGGGTGCCGGCCCCGCCGCGCATCGTCATCATCACGTCGGACGACACGCCTGGCGCGTTGATGGCGTCGTTTCGCGGTCAGGCCGATCGCTTCGTGCGCAAGCCCATCACGCCGCAGCGCGTCGTCGATGTCGTGAAGGAAGTACTCGCGGTGTCGGCAGCCATCACCCTGCCCATCGAGGTTGTCTCGGCCACACCGGCATGGGTTGAGCTGCTGGCGCCGTGTTCGCTCGATGTCGCCGACCGGATCCAGGAGTTCGTGATGAACCTGGACGCCGACGTGCCGGAAGACACGCGGGAATCAATCGGGCAGGCCTTTCGCGAACTGCTGACCAATGCGATCGAGTGGGGTGGACGGCTGGATCCCGCCCGGCAGGTGCGTATCTCCTGCCTGCGCACGCAGCGTATGCGCCTGTACCGGATCGCGGACCCGGGCGAGGGCTTCGACGTGGCCACGCTGCCCCATGCCGCGGTGTCGAACTCCCCTGCTGACCCGCTCGAACACGCCCGCGTGCGCGAGGGACTGGGTCTGCGTCCCGGAGGCCTGGGACTGTTGCTGTCACGGGCGCTGGTCGACGAGGTCATCTACAACGAGAAGCGCAACGAAGTCGTGCTCGTGAAGTATCTGGATTGAGGAACAGCCATGCTGGACATCACCGAACACGCCGCGGGCGACGTCACGGTCCTGCAACTCACGGGGCGACTGGTCGGCGAGGACGGCGATGCGCCGCTTGGCGAGATCGTCGATCGGCTCCTGCGACAGAACCGCTTGAAGCTGGTGCTCGACCTGGCACTGGTCACCTACATCGACAGCGCGGGCCTGGGGCTGCTCGTGTCGCGCTATGTCCGATTCCGTCGTCGTGGTGGCGACCTGCGGCTCGTGAGCCTCACAGAACGCAGTCACCACCTCATGGCGATCACGAACCTCGTCACGGTGTTTGCGACCTTCGAGTCGCAGGCCGACGCCGTCCGGAGTTTCAACGCGTCCTGACACGTCGTCCGCCCCCAATAGGCGTAAGCTGTGCGCATGGCAAATCCCAGGCTGGTCGGCCGCGACTACCCTACTCCTGACCTCGTGGCCAAGGTCACGGGCCGGGCCAAGTACGCCGAGGACTTCCGCGCCGACGGCATGCTCTTCTGCAAGCTGCTGCTGAGCCCGATGCCGCACTGCCGCGTGCGCGACATCGACGCGCGGGCCGCGATGGCCCTGCCGGGCGTGAAAGCGGTGCTGACCGCCAAGGATTTCCCAGCCGTGACAGCGCCCGACGGCGGGCTCGCGCCCGAACGTGCCCTCACCGACGAGCCGGTGTATCAGGGCGAGCCGATCCTGGCCATTGCCGCGGTGGACGAGACGACGGCCGCCGCCGCCATCGAACTGGTCGAGCTCGACCTCGAGCCACTGCCGTTTGTGGTCGACCCCATTGCCAGCCTGCGTCCGGGCGGCGCCAACGCGCGACTCGAGGGCAATGTCTTCATGGGCGGCAAGGTGGCCACGGTCAAGTGGACGGCCGACGTCTTTGCCGCCGCCGCTGACGGCGCGCTGCCGCTGGGCGAGGCCGCACGCGAGTGGAGCTACGGCGATCTCGACGCGGGCTTCCGCGACGCCGCGCTCGTGCTCGACGAAACGTTCCACACGCCGTCCACCCACCACCAGCCGCTCGAGACGCGGTCGGCCATGGCCTACTGGCAGAACGGCACGCTCTACCTGCACGGCTCGACCCAGAGCCTCGCACAGACGGTGGGGTCGGTGGCGCGGTGGGTCGGGATCGACGAAGCCAAGGTGGTGGTCATCAGCGAGTACACCGGCGGCGGTTTCGGCAGCAAGATCCCCGGCGCGCACTCCATGGCCATTCCCGCCCTGCTCGCAAAGAAAGCCGGCGCGCCGGTGATGATGCGCATCAGCCGCGAGGAAGAGCACTACATCGGGCGCGCGCGGCCGAACCTGATTGGCCGGGTGAAGGCGGGCTTTGCCGTGGACGGTCGCGTGACGGCGGTCGACATGTTCATCGTGCAGGACGCCGGCCCGTACGAGGACCAGTACGACCTCGAAGCCGCACCGGGCATCTGCTCGCTCGCCTATCAGCCGCTCGCCATGCGCTTCCGCGGCCTCTCGGTGCTCACGAACACGCCGCCGCGCACCTCACAGCGCTCCCCTGGCGGCATGCAGCAGAACGCCATCATGGAGCCCATCCTCGCCAAGGCGGCACGGCAACTTGGCGTCGACTCGGTCGCCCTGCATCGGCTCAACGCGCCGGCCGGCAAGGCGAACATGGGGCCGCCCAACAAGGACGGCACACGCGGCTACGTCACGAGCGCGTTCGTGCGCGAGGCGCTCGACAAGGGCGCGGACCTCTTCAAGTGGGACGAGCGCAAGGCGCGCAGCCGAGTGCGGCGGGGCGCGGCCGTGCGCGGCGTCGGCGTGGCGGTCAGCCCCTTCATCGGCGGGTACTCCGTGGGCTACGACGGCCTGCTCACCATCCGCCCAGACGGCCGGCTCTACGTGCAGTCGGGCGCCGGCAACCTCGGCACGCACTCGGTGATCGACACGGCCCGCGTGGCGGCCGAGGTGCTCGGCGTGGCCTGGGACGACGTCACGGTGATCTGGGGCGACACCAGCAAGCACGTGCCGTGGACATGCACGTCGGACGGCAGCCAGACCATCCACGCGATGTCACGTGCCAACCACGCGGCTGCGCACGATGCGGTGCGCAAACTGCAGCAGATCGCCGCAGTCGATTTGGGTGGCGTGCCCGCCGACTACCGGGTCGCCGACGGACGCGTGTTCCGGGCCACCGCACCATCGCGGGGCCTCACGCTGGCTGACGCCGCTACCCGCGCGATCGCGCGCGGGGGCCTCTTTGATGGCCACGAGCTGCCCGCCGACATCCACGCCATGACGCGCGCCTCGGCGACGGCGCTGGCGGGCCTGGGCCTGATGGGCGTGGCGAAGGACACGTACCCGCACGACGGCGACACGCACTCGTACGTCGTGGGGTTCGCCGAAGTGGAAGTGGACGTGGAAACAGGTGCGGTGCGTCTTATCGAATACACGGCGGTGGCCGACGTGGGCACCGTCGTCAATCCCCGCAGCCTTGGCGGTCAGGTTCTCGGCGGCGCATGCCTGGGCATCGGCCACGCGCTCAGCCAGAAGGCCGTCTACGACCAGCAGTACGGCGTGGCGTTGGCACGGCGGTTCCACCACAACAAGCCGCTCACGATCATGGACGTGCCGGCCGACGGCATGCACCAGGCGGCGCTCGACATCGCCGACCCGGATACGCCCGTGGGCGCGCGTGGCGTGGGCGAACCGCCCGTGGGCGCGGGCTTCGGCGCAGTGCTCGCGGCGATTGCCGATGCCGTCGGCAACGACGTCTTCCGCCGCGCCCCGGTGACGGCGGACGTGATTCTCTCGGCGCTCGAGGCAGGCCGCCGCGCCGGCGACGTGCTCACGTCGCACGTCTGACGGGCGGCTGGGCGATACGGGGGCTAGTGCCGCTAGTGCCAGAGGTCGGCCGCGTCGAAGTCGGCGCCCCCGGGACCCGCGTGCGTCTTGACCGCGCCACGGCGCCGTTGGTTGAGCGCCTTCAGCCGGCGCTTCGCCGACTCGAATCCGTCGTGAATCGCCTGATGGACATCGGGCACGGGGCCGTGCTCGATGAGCAGGCGCTTGCTGCCCGGCACCGACAGCTCAATCCGCACGAGGAAGCGGTCGCCGCTCTTGTGGTGACGATGCGGCAGATCGACCACCACCCGACAATGCACCAGCCGGGGGTCGAGCACCGCGAGCGCCTCGGCCTTTTCGCGAATTCGCGACTCCGCAGCCTCGCTGCGCAGCATGTTTCTGAAGACCACATCGACAGGCAGCATCAGAGCACCTCTACGTGCAGGATAGCAGGATACGTGCCACGCCACCGCGGGTGCCTGGAGTGCGCGAGGCCTCGGGCCCCGTTTCTCGCCCACAGCTGTGCCGCCTCGTGCGCCTCTCGATCGGCATGCGCCTCGCCACGAGCCCGAGCGCGAAATTCCTGGCGGTGCGTGAAAAACACCGCGCGCGGCTACACCGCTCGGCTCGAGGGGCGCTGTGACCCATCGATTGTCGGCACAATTCGGCCGAGGCCTGAGCGCGGGCACAGGCACGAGGTTTGCGCACAGGTGCAGCATGGCCACTGACCTGCGCCCGTTCAGCCTCGACCGCATCTTGTGCCCCACCGACTATTCGGACTTCTCGGCGGCGGCGCTCTCGTACGCCAGCGCGCTGGCGGCCAGCTACGGCTCCGCCCTGCGGTTGCTGCACGTGCTCACGCCGTTTCCGGTTATCGCGCCCTACGTCAACATGCCGGGCGACGGGCGGCTCTACGAAACGCAGCGCGCGCTGGGCGAACAGGCGCTGGCGGCCGAGGCCCGGCGCGTGGGCCGGCCCGGCGTGGTCGTGGACACCGAGTTGCGGGAAGGCCGCGTGGTGCGCGAGATCCTGGACGCGGCTGACGCCTGGCGGGCCGGCCTGATCATGCTTGGCACCCACGGTCACGGTGGGTTCGAACGCCTCGTGCTGGGTTCAGTGGCCGAGAAGATCCTGCGCCAGGCCGCCTGCCCCGTGATGACCGTTCCGCACGACGCCGTTGGGCGGGCCGCTGGCGCCATCCGGTTCTCGCACGTGCTCTGCCCCCATGACGGCTCCGCGGCCTCGAGCCGGGGCGTGGCCTACGCCGCGTCGCTGGCCGAGCGCACGGGCGCCCGGCTGACGCTGGTGTCGGTGGTCGAGGCACTGCCCTATGGCGGCGACTTCATCGGGCCCGCGTTCGGAGCGTTTCACGCCGCGCGGGAACAACACGCGCAGGCGGCGCTTGACACGGCCCTGCCAGCCGACGTGCGTGGACGGTGCCAGGTGACCGACCGGGTCGTCTACGGCAACCCGGCGCAGCAGGTGCTCGAGGTCGCCGCGCAGGAAGCGCCCGACCTGATTGTGATGGGCGTGCAGGGCCGGGGCGCGCTTGACCTGGCGATGTTCGGTTCGACCACGAATCATGTGGTGCGACACGCTACGCAGCCGGTGCTGACTGTCCGGCCAGGACCGGCGGGAGCCTGACCATGTCGACGACGACGTTGACGCGCCTCCTGGTCCCGACCGACTTCAGCGACGCGGCGGATGTGGCGCTGAAGTACGCGACGGCGCTGGCAGACGTGTTCAGCGCCCATGCACATCGACCTCATCGTCATGGGGACGCATGGACGCGGGCCGATGGCTCACCTGCTGATTGGCAGCGTGGCCGACAAGGTGGTGCGCAGGGCACCGTGTCCAGTGTTGACCGTGCCACTGCGGGGACACGACTTCGCAACACTGTGACTCGGCCCGGGCGCCGCCGACCATTGACCGCGGGGTTGCCGGCGTGACACTGTCCCGGCCTACAAGGAGTCCTCCGACATGATCAAGGGTTTGGGCATCGGCACGGCACTACAGATCTTGATGGTGGTAGTCGGCCATTACTTCCCGGCCCTGCAGGCAGCCGGTCTGTTCCCGATTGCCGGCACGCTCATCGGCGGGATCACGGGCTGGCTCGCCGGTGCGGGCACGCCGGGCGCCATGGGCCCCAAGGCCAGCAACGGTGCCATCGCCGGCGGCGTCGCCGGCGCGATCGGCAGCCTGGTGTCCACGGCACTGGGCGACGTGCCACTCAGCAACATCGCCATCGCCGGCGGCAGCACGCTCGTGACCGGCGCGATCGGCGCCGTGCTCGGCCGGGCGCTCGGCGCGAAAGCGTCCTAGTTCACAGGGCGCTCACGCGCCCGGGTGCTGCTCGAGCGCCTCTGCATAGAAGGCGCTCTTGTAGTGCAACCGGAAGTACAGCATCGGCCCGAGGCCCAGCGCCAGCGCGGCCACCGTCAGTCCCGCCACGTCGCTGCCAAGCGCCAGGGTCTGCCGGCCGCCAAGATAGAGCAGAAAAGCCGCCGACAGGCCCGGCCAGATGCCGCGCATGATCAGGGTGCGCGGGTCGGCGGTGAGCGACCTGCGGTAGTACCAGACGCAGGCGGCGCCCGTCAGCCCGTAGTAGAGCGACACCATCACCCCGATGGCGCTGATGAGTCGGCTCATCACGCCGCCGATGCTCGCCGACGCGCTCGACAGCGCGAGCAGGGCGATGGCCAGGCCCCAGACGACGATGCCGGCCAGCCACGGCGTCTGGAAGCGCGGGTGAATCTCGGCGAACCGCGCGTGCAGCACGCGGTCGCGGCCCATCGAATACAGCAGGCGGGCGCACTGCGTCATCTGCGTCTCGATCGTGCCCACCGTGCTCAGGACCACCGCCAGAATGGCGAGGTTGCCCCATGGGCGCGGCAGCACCGCATCGCCGAACGCGCTGAGCAGGTTGGCGCCGTGCTGTTCGACCATCTCGAGCGTCATACCCGTCTGCACGGCCACCTGGACGATCAGAAACGCCGCCATGACGCCGACCATGCCGTAGACGCCGCTGGCGCCGCCCGATGCGCCTTTGCCCTCGGCTTCCTCCGCGACATTCGAGGTCACGTCCCAGCCAAAGTAATAGAACACCGCCACCAGCATGCCGGCCATGAAGGTATCGAAGTCGCCAAACGCCGTGGGCGAGAACCAGACGAGTGAGAACGGGTGCACCGGGTTCGCCGAGAACGTGACGGAGGCCCCCACCATGAGCACGAGGAGGGCGAGTACTTCGATGCCGGTCATGAGCTTCTGGAAGGCGGCGGCCGCATGCACACCCACGATGGTCAGCACCGCGACGGCGCTGAACCACAACCCGCCGACCAGCGCCGCGAGCGCCACGCTCGATTCATGGGCCGGCGCCACCAGGTGCAGGGTGGCCACGCCGACGGGCAGCGCGGCCGTGACCATGAACACCGTGCTCAGCACCAGGAACGTCCAGGCCGCCATGAAGCCGAGCGTCGGGCTCATCGAGCGGCCGACCCACGCGTAGGCCGCGCCGGCGTCGGCGCGCCACAGGTTGAGATACTTGAAGGCGAACGAAATCCCGAACATCGGGATGGCGCCCAAGAGCAGCGCCGCGGGCGCCGCCAGCCCCACCGCCGCCACGAGCGTCGCGGTCGTGGCGTTGAGCGAATACGACGGCGCGCTGCCGGCGACGGCGAGCGTCACCGTATCCACCAGCGAGAGCGCGTTCTCTTTGAGGCCTTTGGACACGTGTGTTCGCTAGTACGCCACGGCGTAGCAGTCACGTCGGGGGTCCGCACCGGCCAGGCGGCTCTTGGTCTTCGGATCGATCATCACGGTCGTCGCGCAACCCGACATGCCGAACGCGCGGATGCGACTCACGTCGTGTCCGCGCGCCTTCAGCTCGTTGAACACCGCATCGGGAATCGTCGCCTCCAGGTTGAGCAGGTTGAAGCCAGCCTCGTGCGGCCAGAACGAACCGTGGAAGTGCAGCGTCTGGAAGCGCGGCCACTCGAGCGCGCGGTGCACGTTGGGGTACCAGTCGTTCCAGAACTCCACGATGTTGAGGAACGCCTGCAGGATGGTCTGGTCCTGGTTGTCGCCGCCCGGCGTGCCGAGTGCCATGAGCGGCTGGCCGTCCTTGAACACCAGGCTCGGCGTGAGCGTGTAGCGTGGACGGGCGCGCGGACGAATCTGATTGGCGCGCGTGGTGTCGAGCCAGAACTGCTCGCCGCGCACGCTCATGCCGATGCCGGTCTCGCCGAGAATCACGGCGCCGGGCACCCACCCGCCGCTGGGCGTGGCGTCGAACACGTTGCCCGCCTTGTCGATGATGGCCATGTGTGTGGTGTCTTTCGACACGCCGGCTGAATCGAGGCCGCGGGACAGTTCTTCTCGGGCCAAGGCCGCTTGCGCGGCCGGCGTGTCTCTGGCCAAGGCCGCTTGCGCGGCCGGCGCCTCCCTGGCCAGGGCCGCTGCCGCGTCCGGCGAAGCCCCTCGTGCGGTCGTGGTGCCATCGGCGATGTCGTAACGGGCAAACGGCCAAGTCTTCACGACCGAGTCGTGCGTCAGGGGATTGCCGGCGATGAACGCCTTCGACGCCTGACGCGGGTTGATGAGCGCCGCGCGCTCCTTCGCATACGCCTTCGACAGCAAGCCTTCAGCCGGCACCCGCACGAAGGCCGTGTCGGCGTAGTAGGTGTCGCGGTCGGCATAGGCGAGCTTCATCGCCTCGGTGACGGTGTGCACGTAGTCGGCGCTGTCGTGCTTCATCGCCACCAGATCGAACTGCTCCAGGATGTTCAGCGTCTGCAGCAGCACTGGGCCCTGGCTCGAGAACCCGTGCTTGTAGACGGTGTAGCCGCGGTAGGTCGTAGAGGCCGGCGCTTCCACGCGCGCGAAGTACTCCGCGAAGTCGCTCAGGTCGAACGGCGCCTGATGCTGCTGCAGGAACGCCACCATCTCTACGGCGATGTCGCCTTTGTAGAAGCGGTCGCGCGCGGCGACGATGCCCGCCGCGCGGCCCTTGCGCTTGGCGCGGCGTTCGGCCTCGACCATGCGCGTGATCGTGCGGGCCAACGTGGGCATGGCAATCGTGTCGCCGGCCTCGTGCGGCGTGCCGTCGGCCTGGTACCAGAAGCGCTGGTTGCCGGGCCACTTCGCGAAGAACTCGCGCTGGCGCTTCACGCCGTCGGCCGTGCTCTGACGCAGCGGGAAACCGTCGCGCGCGTATTCGATGGCGCGGGCCGCCACGGTTTCGAAGCTCATCGTGCCCCACGTCTCGAGCACGGTGAGCGCCGCGTGCAGCGCGCCGGGCACCACGGCCGGGTCGAGCCCCGCGCCTTGCAGCGTCTTGCCGCGCGACAGATACCAGTCGACGCTCACGGCCTTCGGCGCCCAGCCCTGGCCGACAATCGAGGTGACCTTCTTCTCGCGCACCGGATACACGAGCACCAGCGCTTCGCCGCCGAGGCTGTAGAGGTCCTGCTCCACCACGCCGCCCACGAGCAGCGACGCCACGCCGGCATCGAACGCGTTGCCGCCCTTCAACAGGATCGCCAGGGCGGCGGATGTGGTGAGCGGGTGGCCGGTAGAGACGCCACCGGAAGGTCCCATGACCGCAGGCCGCAACGCAGAACCGGCGGGTTGCCGGTCCTGCATCGGTACCTGCGCAGCGAGGGACACCGTGAGTGCCAAAGCGACAACGAGTATCGAAGCCCTCACGGTCCCCTCCATATAGCCTGTCTCACCGAAGCGTCTTCGCGAAGGCGGACTATTTCTCGATCGTCGCCTTCTTGATGTAGTCGAGTTTCGGGAACTCCTTCATCAGGTAGGCGTTGCCTTCAGCCTGCACGCGGCCCTGCTCGGGGCCCTTGCCGCGCGGCGCGCCCTCACCGTAACCGGTGTGGATTTTGTTCACGACGTCCTTGCCTTCGATCACCTCGCCGAACGGCGC
>JANORI010000614.1:0-1862 GCA_031415235.1 Acidobacteriota bacterium
GCCACGGTGAGCAGGAACTCCCAGCGCTTCTGAGCCGCGGCCAGCTCTGCGAGCGCTTCCAGGTCCTGGTTGTCGAGGATGTTGATGCCCAGGGCGGTGATGGCGAGCGTGTGCACCGGCAGGTTGATCCCGGTCACGAGCGACGGCACCACGTCGAGCGCGGCATCGCTGCCGATGAGCGCCACGCCGCGTGCCTTGAGCCACGCGGCGGTCGAGGCATGCAGTCCGGCCGCGTTCTGCCCCACGTTCCATGGTCCCAGCGCCGCGCGCCTGGCCCAGCGTCCGGTGCGGATGAGCAGCGCGTCACCTGGCCCCACCTTCACGCCGGCGCGCTTTTCCCACGCCTCGAGATCCTCTACGAAGATCGGCGTGCCGGGCTCCAGATACGGCAGGCCCTTGTGGCGCGCCATGTCCATCAGCACCCCGCGCGTCACGTAGCCGTTACGAAACGTCTGCACGCCCAGCTTGGTGCAGCCGGCTTCCGTGTTCACATCGGCGCGGGCGTAGCCGTTGTAGGTCTGATCTTTGTAGAGGATGTGGCAGAGCGCGTCGAGGTGACTGTGCGCGTAGCCGTGATACGACACGCGATAGGTGTCGGTCGAGAAGCCGCGGTTCATCGTGTGTTCGAAGGGACTCGCGTTGTCGGCGTCCTTGGTCGTGATCGGTGAATGTGCCAGGCCCACGGCGCGGCCGAGACGCACGAGCGAAGCGGCCTGCTTGCCCTTGGCCTCGGTGATGAGATTGGCGGCCCCGCGTTCGTCGGTCGCCCCCCAGCGTCCCCAGTTGGACACCTGCTTGAAGTAGCTGTCGAACTCGTCCGCGGTGGTGGGCATGCGCGCCGCCGATGGGCCCGGCGACAGGATCGCGGCGGCAGGCGGCGCCGAGGCGGCCTGGCCAGCACCCGCGGGGGGCGTCGGCGCATGTTGCGCGCGAGCGGCGGGTCCGGCGAAGGCGGCGACCAGAGCGAGCGTGGCCAGGGTGACGGACATCCAGATGCGCATGTCCGACAGTCTACGCGCTGGCGACGTTGAAGAACCTGCCACCGGTTCCGAATGTCACGGGTGACAGGCCCCGTTACATGGCGTGACATCCGTCGGATGGGTTGAATCCCGGGCCCGACGCTCATATGGTACGCACCTAAGGAGATCTGCCATGTCGAACGACCGCCGCAGCCGTCGAGAATTCATGAATATCACGGGGGCCACGGTGGCCGGCGTGGTGGGCGCGCCCTTCATCGGCGGCTCCGCCAAGCTGCAGGCAGTGCAAGCGGCGGTCAGTGGCGGCACGGACCCCGACCTGATCGTGGTCAACGCGAAGGTCTACACCGTGGACCCGCGGTCGCCACGCGCAGAGGCGTTTGCCATCACCGCCGGCAGATTCAGCGCCGTGGGCAGCACGAGTGACATCACGGGCCTGGCCGGCAAGAGCACGCAGGTCAACGACGCCAAAGGCATGACCATCGTGCCGGGTTTCATCGACTGCCACAACCACGCCGGCGGCGAGACACTGCTCTACGACGTGCTTGTGGGCAACCCCTTCGAAGTGGAGTTCGTCAGCATCCTCAGCATCGTCGGCAAGCTGAAGGCGAAGGCGCAGACGCTGCCGCCCGGCACGTGGGTCGAGGGCTACTTCTTCGACGACACGAAGGTGAAGGACACGCGCGGCCTGCACAAGAAGGACCTCGACGAGGTGTCGAAGGACCACCCGGTGGTGGTGCGCCCCCGCGGCGGCCACACGTCGTTCTACAACAGTAGAGCCTTCGAGATGGCGGGTATCACCAAGGACACGGCGAATCCGATGGGCGGCACCTACGACAAGGACCCCGACGGACAGCTGAACGGCCGCGTGACCGACCGTGCCAT
>JANORI010000615.1:0-2573 GCA_031415235.1 Acidobacteriota bacterium
GTCCCAGGAACTGTTCATCCGGTAGGCGATGCGCCGGCCATCGGCCGAGAGCTTGCCCTGATAGCCGCGCGGCAGCGCCAGCGGCGTCTCCGGACCACCGGTCACGGCCACGGTCCAAAAGCGCGCGGTGGGCGTGGGCGACGCCGTGGCACGGGGCGAGGTGAAGAGCACACGCGCGCCGTCGGGCGTCCAGCCTTGCACCAGGTCTGGGCCGGAATGCCAGGTGAGACGCGTGGGCTCACCGCCGGCCACCGGCACGGTGTAGACATCGGCGTTGCCCGCGTACTCGGCGCTGAAGGCCAGCGTGCGGCCGTCGGGCGAGAGCTGCGGATGGCTTGCCTGCCCCTGGAAGCTCGTGACGCGGCGGGCCGCGCCGCCGGTGCGCTCGACGATCCAGATGTTGCTGGCGTAGGCAAACGCGAGGTGCGTCGCGCTCACGGTGGACTGCCGCAGCATCCGCGTCGTCGTTCCGGGGCCGGGCTCGTCACCGGGCGCCGCGCCCCGCAGCGCCGCCACCGTCACCATCACCGCGACGACCGACAACACGACACGCGGGAGAACAGCAAGACGCACGCCCATGGATGGCTCCTCCGGCCCGGCGGCACGACGGCGGGCCGCCGTATGGTTCCACAGCCGCGGGATGAAGGCCAGCCGCAAGGCGCGGATCGCGCTCACCCTGAATCTGGACCTGGATCAGACCAGAATGTGAAATAATCGAACCATGCCGACGATCTCCGTTCAGGATCTCAAGGCGCGGCTGTCGAGAGCGGTCGCCGAGGCCGAGGCCGGCGCCACGCTGATCATCACCCGCCACAACGAGCCCGTCGCCCAGCTGACGCCAGTCTCCGCGACGCACACGCACCGAGGCGCCCGGGTCGGCTCGAGCCGGCTGAGGCCCGCCATCAAAGGCGGGCTCCGGGGCCCCAAAGACCTGCTCATGGCGACACTGCTCGACGATCGGGGCGACCGGTGAGTGCCGCTCGGAAGCGACGGGTCTACGTCGACACCTCGGCCTACCTGTCGTTGCTGCTCGGCGAACCGAACGCCGCTCGGATCGCCGACGCGACCGACGGGGCGGCGTGTCTCTCGAGCGTTCTGCTCATCCTGGAGGCGCGGCGAAACCTCGTCAGGCTCGCCCGACAGGGCGCGCTCGACACCAGCAAGTACGAGGCGTGTCTCGCGCGCGTCTCAGCCGACGTCGAGGCGTTCGAGCTACGGGATCTCACGCTCGAGCTGTGCACGTCCCTGGCCATGCCCGCGGTGGCGACACCACGGTCGCTCGACCTCGCACACCTGCAGACAGCCCTCTGGTTCCACACGGCGCAGCCACTCGACGCCTTCTTGACCGCGGACGTCGCGCTGGCCCAGGCTGCACGCGAGCTGGGCCTGCCGGCCTGACCCGGCCGGCCCGGCCGCGCTCGATGCCGGCGTGCAGACGGCTCTACCGGAAGCGCGCCTGCAGTTTGTCCAGCTCCGCGCTGCCCGGGCACAGGCTCTCGAACGGCAGGTTCGTGAGCGGCCCCGGCACGAGTTCGTTCTGCTCGGCCATGTCGTGCGAATCCGGTGAGAGATACAGCAGCCCGGTGAGCACCTCGCCCTCGCGCTGCCGCTCGCGGATGTAGTTGTAGGCCGTGTCACGGTTGGTGGCGTCGTAGTGCTCGGCGACGCTGCGGAAGGTGACCCAGCTGCCGTCGTGCATCATCACGCTCTTGGCCGTGCCGGGCGCCTGCTCGGAGGTGATCTCGTCGCGGAACGGAACGAAGTCGGCCTGCACCACTTCCACCTGGTGCTCGCGCGTGTAGGCGTAGCTCTTGGTCGAGCCTTCGTGGTCGTTGAAGGTGACGCACGGCGAGATCACGTCGATGAAGGCGAAGCCCTTGTGCGCCAGGCCGGCCTTGATGATCGGCACGAGCTGCGCCTTGTCGCCCGAGAAGCTGCGGGCCACGAAGGTGGCGCCGAGGGTCATCGCCAGCAGCACGCTGTCGATCGCCTCCATGGAGTTCGACTCGCCCTTCTTGCTCGTGGAACCCGGATCGGCCGACGCGGAGAACTGGCCTTTGGTGAGGCCGTAGACGCCGTTGTTCTCGAGCACGTAGAGCATGTTCACGTTGCGCCGGATGGCGTGGCACAACTGGCCGAGGCCGATCGACAGCGAGTCGCCGTCACCCGACACGCCGATCATGGTGAGCGTCTGGTTGGCGGCGCCGGCGCCGGTGGCAATCGCCGGCATGCGCCCGTGCACGCTGTTGAAGCCGTGGGCTTCCTTCAGGAAGTAGGCGGGCGTCTTCGACGAGCAGCCGATGCCCGACAGCTTCGCCACGGTGTGCGGCGCGATGTCGAGTTCCCAGAACGCCTGGATGATGGCGGCCGTGATCGAGTCGTGACCGCACCCGGCACAGAGCGTGGTCATCGAGCCTTCGTAGTCGCGGCGCGTGAGTCCGATCGCGTTCTTCTTCAGCGACGGGTGGTGCGCCTTGGGCTTGGCGATGTAGGTCATGCCGCTTTCTCCATCTTGGCCTTCACGCCGGAAATCACGTGATGCGCGCTCATCGGGAAGCCGGCGTAGTAGCGCA
>JANORI010000616.1:0-8852 GCA_031415235.1 Acidobacteriota bacterium
TGCGAGCTTCCTGCCGCTCAACGGCTTCATCCTGGTGCTCAGGAACGAGACGTCCGCCGCCGACGGCGATCTCTTTCCCAACAACCTGCTGAACAAGCCGATGTTCGTCGTGAACGGCGGCCGCGATCCTCAGTACCCGACGAGCATGGTCGATCCGTACGTGGAGCATCTGAAGAAGGGCGGCGTCGATCTGGTGTACCGGCCGCAGCCCGACGCCGCGCACGACACATCGTGGTGGCCGGAATTGAAGGACGCCTTCGAGGCGTTCGTGGCCGATCATCCGCGGCGGCCGTTGCCGGACACGCTGACCTGGGAGAGCGGACACACGCCGAGCCGCGCTCACTGGCTGGTCATCGACCGCCTGGCCGCAAGGCGCTCGGAGGATCCGGTGCTGCCGGACCTGAACAAAAGGGCCACGGCTCCCGCGGCAGATTTCGGCATCCGCGGCACGGGTACACAGATCAACAGGGTGATCAACGGATCCAATGCGCAGCAGATCGGCCTCCAGAGCGGTGATGTCGTCGCGACGATCAACAATCAACCGACCAGCGCCGGGACCGATGTCGCCGACGTGCTTCGCGGATTCCCGTTCGGACGTCCAGTCTTACTGACCGTCCTGCGCCGCGATCAGTCCGTGCGCGTGACCGGCCGGTACGCCCCGACCGTGATCGCGGGCGAGGCCGAAGCGATGTTCCCGCCCGAACTCGAGTCCGGGCGCGTCGATGTGGTGCGCACGGGAAACCGGGTGGAGGCCAGGAGCACGGGCGTGGGTGGGTTCACGCTGCTGCTGTCGCCGGATCAGTTCGACCTGACGCGCGCGGTCACGGTCGCGGTGAACGGGCGGACGGTCTTCGACGGGCTCGTCCAGAAAAACATCCGAACGCTGTTCACCTGGGCCGCGCGCGACAACGATCGGACCATGTTGTTTGCGGCTGAATTGCCCGTCAAGATCCCGCAGTAGACCCGCGCGCTGGATCAGCCCCGGGACCACTTAGCGCGCCGGGTCATCGGAGCCGACGAACATCTTCCGCCCGTCTGGCAGCGTGACGTTGGTGGCGTTGGCGAATTCCTTCCCGTTCTTGGCGGCAAACCCCTCGACCTTGAGGACCACGCCGTACTGCATCGAGCTCTTCTTCCAGCCACGGCGCAGCAGCGCATTCGGCGGTCCCATTTCGATCGCCCAGTTCGCGACCGTCCCGTCGGGCCCCTTGACATCGAGGTAGAGCCACGCGTGCGGGTTCATCAGCTCGGCCTTCGTGAGCGTTCCCTCGAGGTTGACGGGCTTGTCCTTGTCGAACTCAGCCGAAAACGCGTGGTGTGCGGAGGCCGATGCGCCGGCCAGGATCGCCGCAAGACCCATCATGGCAACAACTCGCTGTGTTCTCATCGAAGTCCACTCCCACATCGCGCGCAGACCCGCTGCGCGGCTTGGCGCCCTTCTGCTAGGGCACGTTGACCCGAATGCCGCTGATGTCCGTGTCGGTCATGAGCATCAGGTTCTTGGCATTGCCTTCGAAGCACGCATACTCGATCGGCACGTAGCCCTTCGGCGCCCGCGCGAAGGCGTACCAGGCGAGCGTCCACGGCTGGGTGAACACCTCTTCGTCAGTGATCCTGGCTTCGTAGTGGACCGTGACGGCATCGATCGGCGTGTAGCGTTCGGTGACGCGATACCGGGCGCTGTGCGGGATGCCATGCCCTGTGGCCAGCGACTCCGCTGGAATGCCGGGCGTCGCAGACACCGCGCCGATGACCCAGTTGTTGTCCAGGTTCGTGGTGAAGTTCGTCACCTCGACCACGAGCACGTTGCCTTCCCAGCGTCCGCGGGACACGCCCATGGCCTTGCGAATGTTCGGGTCGAGCGGCGCACGCCCATCGAGCGGAATCGTCCGATACAGGTGACTCTGCTCGTAGAAAATTACGACGTAGCCGGGCTTCTGGAAAATCTGATAGCCGACGACCGGCGCAGGAATCGTGCTCCGCGGGATGCCCGGCGCCAGGCAGAGGACGCGTCCGTCCAGGTACTCGATCTTCTCCTGGTTCGCAATAATGTGCTTGCGTCGCGCCAAGGCCTCTGCGGTCAACGGGATCGTGCCGTCTGCGGGATCGACTCCCGCGGGCCGTACCGCGGCGCCTGTGGGCAACTTGGGGCGTTCATCGAGGCTGTAGGAGAATTCGCTATTGGCGCGGTTCGGCGCGCGACTTGCGAGCGGCACGAGCGGCGTCTCCACGTTGCGCGGCAGCGGAATGGCGAGGTAGAGACCGGAGATGTCTGGCTGGCCATCCGGCGTTCGCGGCGGAACGTAGGTGCTGACCGGCCGTGTGTACGGCGCATAGATCGTCGGAGCCGCCGGCTCTGCTCCCCGGCCGGCAGGCGGCGGCGCCGCGCCAGCCTGCGCGGCGGCAAGGGAGGGCAGCAGCCACAGGACGGCGAAGGGTGCGAAGAGTCGAGTGCTCATGAACGATCCCTTCTCTTACGGCCGGCCCGCAGGCTTCTTGAAGAGTTTCTCATACACGTGCTCGGCGCATTCGTAATCCAGGAGTTCCAGGTTCTTCTCCAGACGACGATACAGGATCATGCTCAGCTTCCAGGGCCGCGTGAACACCTTGGCGTCCTCGAACGTGACCTCGTAGTTCATGTGGTGTGCGTCGGTCGGGGTCAAGCGTTCGACGACCTCGAGCGCGTCGCTATGAAAGTTTCCCGCCTGGTCGAACCACGTCTGGTCGCCCAGGCTCACCGTGTCTACGACCAGCGTATCGCCTTCCCAGCGTCCGCGCCCGTCGCCCATCCAGAAGTCGAGATCCTCCAGGTGCGGCGTCCCGTCCATGAAGATGGTACGCGTGGCGTGAGCGAATTCGTAGGCGATGCCAAGATGCGTTGGCGTCTGGGTAATTTCGAAGGGGAACGGCAGGTAGGTCGCCCGCGGCACGCCGGGCATGTAGCACTTCCTGAGGGGATCGGCCATCAGCCGGTTCTGGAAGTTCTCGTTGCGCTTGGCCAGCGCCCAGGGCTGGTATGGAATCGCCCCGCCTTCGACGACGCTCAGCCCCGCCGGAACACCCTCGCTGGCGGAGTGGGCCTCGAGATTCCAATGCGCTGTGCTCAGGGCCTGCCAGAGGCCATTCAAATCGGGCTTGCGGTCCGGTGTGCGTGGGCCGGCGTACCCGGATGCGGCTCGAGCGGCCGGTGCACGTGGCGGGACCGTGGCCCGCTGCGCCTGCGCGGCACCCGTCATCCAGGTGGCGAGCAGGAATGCGGCGGTGGCGCCGCCAGTGACCATGGTCAGCTTCTTCATCGGGAATGGCGAGATTCTACCTCAGGCTCCTCCGTTCATGGATCCGAAGGTGAGGAGGGGCGGATCGGCTGCGCCAAGAACCACGCCAGGTCCGACAACGGGGATGCCGTCGCCGCCAGACCCTGCTATCGTCTCGGGCAACGCGGGCAACGCGGGCAACACGGGCAACACGGGCAACACGGGCGACCGCGTCGCCTGCCGGCTCGTCGTGAAGTGACACCGCCACGTCTGCGCCCGTGCCCTTGACAGCGGGCCTCGCCGGGTCGAGGCTGGAGATATTAGGGATGATGACGCGATCTTTCCTGGCGGTCGGCGTGTTGTCGACTGCGATCGCTGTGAGCGTGACAGGCTCACAGGCCGACCTGGCCGATGGCGAGTGGCGTCACTACTCTGGCGACAACGCCGCCACCAAATACTCCCCGCTCAGGCAGATCGATGCGGGCAACGTCGCGCAACTCGAGGTGGCGTGGCGGCGGCCGCATTTCGATGCGTCGTATCGGACGCTCGATCCCGCCGCCCGCACCGTCAATCTCTTCCGTTCGACGCCCATCATGGTCGGCGGCGTGCTCTACGCGTCCAACGCGTTTGGCCTGGCGGAGGCCTTCGACCCGTCGACCGGCGCGACGCTGTGGGTGCAGAAGCCGGGCCCCGCCGGCCTCGGAGGCTCGAGCAACCGGAGCGTGGCGTACTGGGGCAAGGGCGCCGACGCGCGCATCATCACGTATCAGAATCGGTATCTCTTCGCGCTCAATCCGACCACCGGTGCGCCAATCCCCTCCTTCGGCGAGGCCGGCATGGTCGACCTGGCGAAGGACCTCGGCCCCCGCGCGCGTGGCTACCGGTGGAATTCGCCCCCACTCGTCGTCGGTGACGTCATCGTCATGGGCTCGGCGATGGTCGATCAGGATTCCGCGAGCAAGAAGGAGGGCGAGCCAGGGGATGTGCGCGCCTACGACGCACGGACGGGACGGCTTCGCTGGACCTTCCACGTCGTACCACGCCAAGGCGATCCGGCCATCTCGACGTGGGAAGAAGGGTCATGGCAGTACACCGGCGCCGGCAACGTCTGGGCGCCGATGAGCGCCGACGACGAGCTCGGCTACGTCTACCTGCCGACGAGCAGCGTCACCAACGACATGTTTGGCGGCCATCGTCTTGGCAGCAATCTGTACAGCACGTCGATCGTGTGCCTGGAGGCAGCCACCGGCAGACGCGTGTGGCACTTCCAGACCGTGCACCACGATCTGTTCGACTACGACAATCCCGCGGCGCCGATCCTCGCGGACATCACGGTCAACGGCCGGCGCATCAAGGCCGTCGCGCAGATCACGAAGCAGTCGTTCACCTACGTGCTGGACCGCGTCACCGGCACGCCCGTCTGGCCGATCGAAGAGCGACCGGTGCCGGCCTCGACCGTGCCGCGCGAGCGCGCGTCGCCCACGCAGCCTTTCCCGACCAAGCCGCCGGCGTTCGACCGGCAGGGCATCACCGAGAACGACCTGATCGACTTCACGCCGGAATTGCGCGCCGAGGCGCTCGCCATCTTCAAGCAGTATCGAACGGGGCCGGTGTTCACGCCACCATCGGTGGATGCGGGACCGGGCGGAATCCGCGGCACGATCGAAATGCCCGGGTCGGTCGGCGGAGCGGACTGGACGGGTGCCGCCTTCGATCCAGATACCGGCGTGCTCTACGTGCCGTCGATGACCAATCCGTTTGTCGCCAATCTGGTGCCTGGACGAGCGGATGAAACGGACCTGGCGTTCCGCGCGTCATCGCGCGCGTTGCTGCAGGGCCCGCGCGGCCTGCCACTCGTGAAGCCGCCGTACGGCCGCATCACGGCCATCGATCTCAATAGGGGCGAATTGAAGTGGACCGTGGCCAACGGCGACGGCCCTCGGGATCATCCGCTGCTGAGGCCGCTCCACCTTCCGCCACTGGGACAAGCCGTGCGCGCGGGTCCGCTCGTCACCAAGACGCTGCTCTTCGTCACGGAAGGCGATCAGATCAACGTGCGCACGCCGCCCAACGGTGGTGGCAAGACCGTGCGCGCCTTCGACAAGGCGACGGGCAGGGTCGTGTGGGAGGCGACGGTCGAGGCCGGCAGCACCGGGACGCCCATGACCTACATGCACAACGGCAAGCAGTTCCTGGTGTTCGCCATCGGCGGGACGGATCACGCTGCGGAGTTCGTGGCGTTCAGCTTGCCCTGATCGCGGCGCAGACGACTCGTAGCGTCGCGCGTCGCGTCGTCTCTGAAGACTTGAGCAACGGACAGTCCATCGCCGGCATCTCGATCCACGACCCCTTCAAGGAAGGGGCCCAGGGCCGCGTAGCAACTCCCAGAGCCCGCGGGGGGAGAGAATCGGTAGCGGCGCACGTTTGCCAAGCTTCAGGACGGCCGCATCTCCCGTCACGAACACGTCGGCACCGCCGGCGACCGCCGAAGCCACCACCCACTCGTCGTCCGGATCGCTGATGCCGAGACCGAGGTGCTTCGCTGGGGTCTTCACGACCAGACCGTCCCGCAATTGCGCTTCGATCTCGTCGATGGTCTTCTTGGGCAGCTCGAGCTTCGTGCGGAGCTTGGCGCGCAGTTCGGTGATGACCACTTCGCCAACCACCAGATCGTGCTCGAGCAGGACGTGGGCGAACAGGTCGGCGCACAGGCCGCGCGTGGCGAACGCGGCGATGAGCACGTTGGTGTCGAAGAAGCCCTTCACGACACGTCGCGATTCCACCGCAGGAGCCGCTGGCTTGATTCGAGCGCTTGTAAGATTTATGCTTACAGCATGAGAGAGACTCTGACCGTCAGTCTGCCGCCCCGCACCAAGCGGCTGATCGCTCGGGCCGCGACCGAGAGCGGCCTGACGACCAGCGAGTACGTGCGCATGGCCATTCATCGCAAGCTCTGGCAGGACGCCTTGACCGAGGCGCGACGTGTCGCCGTGCCGCGGGCCAGGGCGAAGGGGATCTTCACCGACGAAGACGTGTTCGCGCTGATCTCGTGAGAGTCGTCTTCGACACGAACGTGGTAGTGGCCGGGATCGTGGCCGAGGGCCTGTGCCGGGAGATCCTCGAGATTCACGTGCCCGAGCACGATGTGATTCTGTCGCAGGTGCTTTGGGACGAACTCGTGGCGATACTGCGACGTAGGTTCGGCCTGACTCCCGACGACTTGCCCATCCTGGCGCTCTACCGTCAGCATGCGGCTTGGTGCGGGCCGGCGAAGCTCGCCAAATCGGTCTCGCGCGATCCCGACGACGACTGGGTGCTGGCCACCGCAGTAGCTGGCGATGCTGAGGCGATCGTGAGCGGTGATGCCGACTTGCTGACGCTCGGGAGCTACTCGGGCATCCGAATGCTGTCGCCCCGTCACTTCGTAAGTCGATAGGCTTCATCAGGTCGGGGTAGAGTCGCACCGACCGAGTCCGGCGGCGCTCGAACGTTGCGTCGCACCGACGCAACCGAACGCTAAACCACTCACTGCGAATGACTTGGGAGTGTTGGTGGACCAGAACCGCGCCAGTTGGAACCAGTTACGGCAATGGCTGGGTGCAATCCTGGCGCTATGGCTCGCGGCAGGAACCCCGCGGGACGTGGCCTCGGCGGTCCGTCGTTGGGACGTGGGCGGCTGGGGCGCCGGGGGTCCAGGGCGCCGGGGTACGGTTGCGGGCGGGCCCCAGCTGGCGGTAGCATATGTACGGCATATGCCTCGGGAGGATCCATGCTCCAGGAACGTCACGTTCGGCTGTTCAGAAACGGCCGCAATCAGGCTCTTCGGATCCCGCGCGACCTCGAGTTGCCTGGCCGTGCGGCTACGCTGCGGAAGGAGGGTTCGCGGCTGATCGTCGAGCCCGTCGCCGGGCCCTCGCTGCTGGCGGTCCTGTCGAAGCTGAAACCTCTCGACGAGGATTTCCCACCCATCGTGCGCAACGCGGCCGAACCGGTCGAGCTCTGACATGCCGGCGCTGTATCTGCTCGACACGAACACGCTCTCCAACCTCATACGTCAGCCACAGGGACGCGTGGCCGACCGTATCGCGCACGTGGGCGAGGCCAATGTCCTGACCAGCGTCGTCGTGGCCTGTGAACTGCGCTACGGTGCTGCAAAGCGGGGGAGCCGGCGACTCACCAGACAGGTCGAAGCCGTGCTCGGCGCCCTGACCATTCGCTCGCTGGAGTCCGACGTCGAACGCATCTACGCGGCGATTCGCGTGGCGCTCGAGAAGAAAGGCACGCCGATCGGTGCCCACGACATGCTGATTGCCGCGCACGCGCGAGCGATCGACGCGGTCTGCGTCACCGACAATCTCGCCGAGTTCAAGCGAGTGCCGGCGCTGAAGGTAGAGAACTGGGTGCGATAGGCCAGCGCCAGGCGAGCGGCTCTGGTCGGTTCCAACTCGCGTCTGGGTCCGCGAAATCGGGCCTTTAGAATCAAGGACTTGGAGTTAGTGGACCTGACCCGCGCCAGTTGGAACCGAGTGACGAGCTGGCTCAAGGTTCTCGAACTTCATCCCAGCGAATCCTTGGGCCCGGGACGACCTTGCGCACTGCTTCCTGCAGGCGTATAAGGATCGAAGCAGCTTCTCGGTCGGCTGCGGCCCCGGCGCCTGATGCGCTCGCGGTGCTGAGTTCCTCGCGCGGCTGCCCCACGGGCTCCGAACCGGGACTCCCACAGACTTGCCGGTGTCGCGCTGCGGTCTTCGACCCACCCGCCACGGCGATCGCTGAATCGCCCCTCGCCGTCACGACCTGGGTGCCTTCACGGACCCCACGTTCAGATCAACTCTCCGGAAGGAGGCGCAATGTTCGATCCGCGCGACGCCTTCCTGCACGACGTCGACTTGCCGCTGGACCGCGAGCGCGAGTACGTGCTCGACCGTGACGAGGTGTACGAGCTGGACGGCGACGACAGCCGCACCTTGGCGACGGTCGGGGCGTTCCGCATCGTCCCCGAGCGCGAGCTGCTCGACGGCGACGAGCGCCTGAGCGACTCACTCGACCACCTGCGCGAGCAGGGGCTGATCGAGACTGTCCCCATCGGCGACCACGACCAGGGCGTGGTGCTGTCTGACAGTGGCCTGAGCCTGCTCGACGCGAATCGACGGGAGCGCGACTCCGACGAGGACGGGCAGGAGTTCCACGCCGGGCTGAGCCGCGTCCGCGAGGTGGAACACGACGCGTCGATGTTCGAAGCGTATCGGGCCGAGGAGATACGCATCCGCAGCGAACACCCCGACGCCGACATCCGCCGCGTGGTCCTCGAAGAGGACTTGAAGCGCGAGTACCAGGAGTTCCTCCAGGCGCACAACCGGGACCGCTCCGACAGCGACGGACGCCCCGACCGATAGCTGCTAGGTCCGCCTTCGCCCTTCGGGCTACGGCGCGACAGCGTTCGCCTGGCTTGCCGAGCCGTAGCTCTCGCTACGGCTCTTGACTCGCGAGAGCGAAGGCTGGTGGACCTGACCGGGATCGAACCGGTGACCTCCTGAATGCCATTCAGGCGCGCTCCCAACTGCGCTACAGGCCCATGGGGTAGGAAGAGACTCCGAA
>JANORI010000617.1:0-4730 GCA_031415235.1 Acidobacteriota bacterium
CGCGCTACGTGGAGATCGTCGTCATCCCCAATCTTCGCTCGGTCATCCGGGCGGTGACGGCCGCGCACACCGCCAACGCGCTCTACAGCGAGGGTCGCGAGGGCGTGGCGCAGCAGATGTTGAACCAGCTGAAGCCGATTCTCGAGGCGCGCGGCGTGATGGTCGAGAACGTGCTGCTGCGTGACATCTAGCTGCCCGACACGCTGCGCAATGCCATCGAGGCCAAACAGCAGGCCGATCAGCAGTCGCAGCAGATGCAGTTCGTGCTGCAGCGCGAGCGCCAGGAGGCCGACCGCAAGCGCATCGAGGCGCAGGGCGTGGCCGACTTCCAGCGCATCGTGTCCACCGGCATCAGTGATCAGCTCTTGCAGTGGAAGGGCATCGAAGCCACCGAGAAGCTGGTCAACAGCCCGAACAGCAAGGTCGTCGTCATCGGGAACCCGAAGAACGGACTCCCGCTGATCCTGGGGCAGTAGCAGAAACTGCCGCGCTTTTATTCTTCCAATACGGCCAATATCCTCAGTCGGCGCGCCTGGCCCGCGGCGCGTCTCGTCGGTCTCGGTGCTCGCCGGGATTGCACCACGGACTGCTAGGGCAGGCGGCGCCAGGCAGCGCCGCCATCGGAAGTCGCAAACCGCTCGCCGGCCGCCGTGGTGACCTCGGCATGACGGGCGTCGGTGGCCGACACGGCGACCAGCCGGTCGGACGTCGGCGAGGTCGTGCGTGTCCACGTCGCGCCGTCGGCCGTGCGAAGCACTGCGCTTGCGCCGATCGCCCAGCACGAGCCGTCCGGCGGCGCGGCCACCACCTCGATGCGTACGCCGGCCGGCATCGCTGTGCGCTGCCACGACTGGCCCTGATCCGGCGAGCGTTCCACGCCACCATCGCGCACTCGCCACACGGGCGGCTGTACTGCCTTTGACGCGGTCATGCCCAGGGCATTGGCGGTTCCGGAGGTCGTGGCGTCGATGACCGCGCCCGCCGCTCTCGGTGCCGCACGGCCTCCGTCGGCGCGGGGGCTGGGCTCGTCGGCCGCCCGAGCCGACCGCCTTACCATGGCCGGCGGTGGCGGCGCCGGGGCTGATGGTGCGGCTGCTTCCTGTCGCTCGCGCGAGAGCGCACGGGCCTCGGGTGCCGTCCTGGCTCGCGACTCGAGACGGTCTGCCATCGCCGCTTGCCCCGGGCCGTAAGGCGCCAGTTCATTCGCCCGCACGACCTCGCGCGTGGCGTCGGCCGGTGATTGCGTGGTCGCCTCAGATGCCACGGGGCTCGCTGCCGTGGCGGCCGCCTGGGGCGGGTGTGCCGCGGGTGGCGCCGGAACCACCCTTGCCTGCGCGGACGTCTCGAGCACGTCTCGCTCCTCTGCCTTGGCCAAGGGCTCCCGCGCGGCGTCCGAGGGAGCCGACGACGCCATCTGGTTCTGCTCGGCGACCTCGCCTTCGGGCGCGCGTCCAATCCACACCGCCACTGCCGCGACCGCCGTGGCCGACGCCAGCGGCACCATCCACCGCCAGCCGGCCCACCACGACGGGGCCGCTATGCCACTGGTCGCCTCTGGCACTCCTGGCTCGGGCGCGCTACGCACAAACGCCGCGAGCGTGGCCTGGCACCGGCCACAGCCGGCCACGTGCGTCTCGACCGGCCCGCGCTCGTCGCTCGACAGTTCATGCTCGGCGTAGAGGGCGAGCAGCTCGGCCTCTGGGCAGCTCTGAGCCGTCACGGCGCCGGCCGTGCGCATCACCGAGGCGATGAGCGGGTCGGCATGCGGATCCCGGCCGCTGTTGTTGGGCGTACTCATGACGTCTTCTTTCCTTTGAACGGCGGCGAGCCGGGCCCTTGCGGCGCCGGCACGGCCAACGCTTCCACCAGGAGGCCGTCCCAGGCCTGTCGAGACACGGCCACCCAGTCGTCGATGTCGGCGAAGGACAGCCCGCGGGACGTCAACTGCCCCTCGATGTCCGCGCGCAGCGCCTTGCGCGCACGCTCCAGCTTGCGGCTGGCGGTGGCCTCGCTCTCGCTGAAGAGCCGGCCCGTCTGCGCCAGCGTGAGACCGTGCACGTAGTAGTAGGCCAGGCGCACGCGATCGGCCGGCGCCAGTAGCGCCAGCGCGGCCGTCACGGCCTGGGCCGCGGCGCGCAGCGTGCCGGCGCGCATGGGCTGCGCCGCCGGCGGTGCCGGCAGCACCGCGTCGGCTGGATGCTCCGGGTCGTCGAGGGACGTCGTCCGGCGTTGCGCGCGCACAAGATCCACGTGGCGCTGCGCCAGCACGCTGCGCAGCCACGTCGAGAGCTTCGCGCGGCCGTGATAGTAGCGGAAGAGCGACCGGCGGGCGCCGTCCTTCTCCGTGAGTCCGAACAGATCCGCGTAGAGCGAATCGGCGAGCTCGCGTCCGGTGGCCTCGTCGGTCATCGCGCGCGCGGCGCGATACAGTTCCGGACGATACGTCAGCACGAAGTGATCCCATGCGGCGTCGTTGCCCTCGGCGCACGCCAGCGCCAGGGCCAGATCGCGCCCGTGCACCGCGGCCACCATCGCATCGGGAATCTCACGGCGCGACGAGGTGTGCGCCAGCTTGGCCATGGCGCGGCGCACCGCGTCAGCAAACACCTCGCGTGACACACCCCAGCGTGCGGCCTCCGCGTCTGCAAACAGCCGTTCAATCGCGGCGTCGGACACGAGCGGCGGCTGGGGCATGCCGCTCATCAGCGCCTCGCCCGTACCGGTGCCCGCGGTGCGCCGTCGCGCCAAAAGGTCATGTGCGTTCGGCTCAGCGGCGCGCCCGGCCGACCTCACTCGTGGCCGTTGTGTTCTGCGGCATGAGCATCATCCGCTCGGTGTAGATGCTGTCGTAGAGCCGCCAGTCGGTCACGTTGCCGCCACCGATGCCCAACGGGGCGCCGTGCTTGCTCACCCAGGCCCTGGTCGTCTCGCGCAGCAGCGTCTTCACCTCAGTGCCGTCGAGCGCGGCCGTGTTCAGATCGAGCCAGGTCTGCTCGCGGTTCTGCACCTGATACGCCACACGGGTGCTGTCGGGAAGCCAGCTCACGTTCACCACGAGACACTGCAGCGGCGCGTAGCTGTCGAGATTCACCCATACGGGCGTGCCGCCCGAGGCGCTCACGACCGCCAGCTTGACGCCTGGGTTCGGATCGCCTGGCTTCGGGTAGTCCCAGGTCTCCACCGTGAGACGGCGGGGAATGTGGTCCACGACCGTGAACTCGGTACGAGCCGGGTTCATCTCGAGGCCGCGACTGTTGAGCGCGCGCCCGATCACGGCGGATTCAAGGCCCAGTGCCTCGGCGGCGCGGTCGCTGACGACCTTCGGGTCGAAGAGTGCGACGGCCGTGCCGGTAGCCGCCTCGACCTTCTGCCACGCTACCCCTCCCGCCTCGGCCTTGGGCCAGACATAGTGCGAGTCCGACACCCAGGCCATACCCGACGGCGCGCCGCCCGAGAAGTCGCTGCGTTTGGCGGGGTCGTAGCGGTCGTCGAGAGTGAGCGCGCGAGGCGCCTGGGCCGAGGCAGGGGCGGCCGTCATCACCAGGCCCACGAAGATCGCGACGCCCACACGCATGCTCGGCTCCTTGAGGGGAACGCGGCGACCCGGGCCGCAGATTGGAGCTTAGCAGGCGGCGGCGCTCATGGGTAGCGATCAGGTCTGGTAGAGTCGCCAGACATGTCATCCACACTGACGTTCCAAGGGGCGGCCCGCACGGTCACGGGCTCGCGGTATCTGGTCGAATCCGAGGGACACCGCGTGCTGGTCGATTGCGGGATGTTTCAGGGCCTGAAGGAGCTGCGGCTGCGCAACTGGGCCGAGCCTCCGGTGCCGCCCGCGTCGATTGACTCGGTGGTGCTCACGCACGCCCATCTCGACCACGTGGGCATGCTGCCCCGGCTCGTGGCGCAGGGGTTCAAGGGGCGCATCTACTGTACGCCGGGCACCCAGGACCTGTGTTCGCTGGTGCTGCCCGATGCCGGCCGGCTGCAGGAAGAAGAGGCCGAGCGCGCCAACCGGAAGGGCTACACGACGCACCGGCCGGCCAAGCCCCTCTTTACCGAAGACGACGCCGTGGTGACGCTGTCGCGACTGCAGCCGGTTGGGTATGAACGACCCATTCCCGTGGGTAGCAGCGGGCTTCAGGTGGAGTTCATACCCACGGGGCACCTGCTCGGTGCCGCCTACGTCCGGATGCGCCGGGTGGACGGCTCGGGCGGCACCGTGCTGTTTGGCGGCGACCTGGGGCGCTACAACCGACCTATCCTGCCGGATCCATCGGCCGGCTCGGCCACCGACGTGCTGCTGGTGGAATCCACCTACGGCGACCGACTGCACCCTGCCGGTGACGAGACCGCGCGTCTGGCGACGCTCATCAACGACACGGCCGAAAAGCGCGGGAAGCTGATCATTCCGTCGTTTGCGATCGGCCGCGTGGAGGAAGTGCTGTATGCCATCAAGCAGCTCGAGGATGCCGGCACGGTGCAGGCGCTGCCGGTGTACGTGGACAGCCCGATGGCCCTGCACGCGCTAAGGTTCTACGAACGGCGTGCCGGCGAGCTCGACGGCGACATCGGGCGGCGCCGGGGCGACGTGTCGGCGTTCTGCACCAAGCGGTTCACGCCGGTGGCCACTTCCCAGGAGTCGCGCGACGTGGTGGCCCGGGCGGGCCCCTACATCGTGATTTCGGCCAGCGGCATGGCCACCGGTGGGCGAGTGCTGCACCACTTGG
>JANORI010000618.1:0-5223 GCA_031415235.1 Acidobacteriota bacterium
AACACGTCGCTGCCGCCTTCGCGCTCGATGAAGCCGTAGCCCTTG
Source organism: Acidobacteriota bacterium (assembly GCA_031415235.1). Taxonomy (GTDB): domain Bacteria; phylum Acidobacteriota; class Vicinamibacteria; order Vicinamibacterales; family UBA2999; genus CADEFD01. The sequence continues at coordinate 46 of JANORI010000618.1, forward strand.
GCGTTGTTGAACCACTTGACCTTGCCTGTGATACGCATCGTTCTTGTTCCTAGCTTGCTGTGGCTCGCGCCACCTTTCGACCGACTCCAGCCCCGGATCCGGGTGCCAGAGCCACAAAAAAAGGCTGCGCGACCGCAGCCTTCTGCGTGCCCCTCGTGGGGTACCGCACTGGAATGATACAAATGCTTGTCTTCAAGTGTCAATGCCAGCGTCACAGTATTCTTTCCGTAGTTTCACCGTTTCGCTTTTGATTTGCCTTTCGGGCGTTCCGAGGATGTAGGCGTATGCGACGAGCTCTCTTGAGTGACTCCGACACGTCCGGGCTGGTCGATTTCGCGCGAGGCCTGGCCGCGCGCGGCTTCGAGCTTGTGTCTACCGGCGGCACCGCGACGGCGCTGGCAGGTGCCGGCTTGAACGTGACCAACGTGTCGGCGGTCACCGGTTTCCCGGAGATGATGGACGGCCGCGTGAAGACCCTGCACCCCGCCATCTACGGCGGCATCCTGGCGCGGCGGCACGACGCGCACGATCTGGCAGCGGCCGCCGGGGCCGGCATTGGCCTCATCGACCTGGTCGCGGTGAACCTGTATCCGTTTGCGCGCACGGCGGCAAATCCCGCCGCCACCTTTGACGAACTCATCGAGAACATCGACATCGGCGGGCCGAGCATGGTGCGCGCTGCCGCCAAGAACTTCCGCGACGTCGTCATCGTAGTCGACCCCGCCGACACGGTGCCGTCCTGACGGCCTTTGACGAGGGCGGTCCGTCGCACGCGCAGCGGTTCGATCTCGCGCGGCGGGCGATCGCCCACACGGCGGCCTACGACACCACCATCGCGGAGGTGCTCGACACGATGCGCTTCGAGGGCGACACGCCGTCGCGCGGTCCGGCCCTGCTGGCGCCGGCCCGCCTGGTGGTCCAAGCCGCCAAGGTGCGCGACCTGCGCTACGGCGAGAACCCGCACCAGCCTGCGAGTTGGTATGCCGTGGGTGCCGGCGACGGACTCGGCCGTCCCGCCGTCATCCAGGGCAAGGAACTCTCGTACACGAACCTGCTCGACCTCGATGCCGCGGCGCGCATTGCCCTCGAGTTCGACGAGCCGGCGGCGGTGGTCATCAAGCACACCAACCCGTGCGGCGTGGCCACCGGGGCGGACGCCGCAGACGCGTACGTCCGGGCGCGCGAGGCCGACCCGCTCTCGGCGTTCGGCGGCATCGTCGGGCTGAATCGAACCATCGATGTGGCCACGGCCAGCGCGCTCGTTGCGACGTTCATCGAAGCGGTGGTTGCGCCTGCCGTCGACGACGACGCGCGCGCCGTCCTGGCCACGAAGACCAACCTGCGCGTGGTCGTGACGGCCACGCAGATGTTCGCCGGCGACGTGGCGCCCGCGCTTGGTCGCGAGGTGCGCACGGTGTTGGGCGGGTTGCTCGTGCAGCAGCGCGACGCCGTCGATGAGGCGCGCCAGATGTGGCCAACGGAGGCAGTGCGCGTCGTCAGCCAGCGTCCGCCGACCCCGGCCGAATGGGAGGCCCTGCGCTTTGCCTGGCGGGTGGCGGCCCACGTGAAGTCGAACACCGTGCTCTTTGCCGACCGCGATCGCACACGCGCGATCGGTGCCGGACAGATGAGTCGCGTCGACGCGGTGCGCGTGGCCACGATGAAGGCCAGCGGATGGCAGATCGAGGCGGGCGCACGGCCGCTGGCAGGCACCGTCGCGGCGTCCGATGCCTTCTTCCCGTTCCGCGACGGACTCGATGCGGTAGCGGCAGCGGGCGCCACGGCGGTCGTGCACCCGGGCGGCTCGGTCCGCGATGCTGAAGTGATCGCGGCGGCCGACGAGCACGGCATGGCCATGGTGCTCACCGGGCGCCGGCACTTCCGGCACTGACGGCTGACGATCGACGGCGGGCTAGAACCGTGCGCGCAACTCGTCGTTGGTGACGACTGCCGTGCCGAAGCGGCTGACCACGATACCCGCCGCCTCGTTGGCGAGCCGCGCGGCCTCGGCTGAGGTGGCGCCACAGGCCATGGCCGCGGTGAGCGTGGCCACGACCGTGTCGCCGGCGCCAGTCACATCCGATACTTCGCGCGCGGTGGCCGGCAGGTGGCCTTCGTGCTCCAGGTGCGAGAGCCACAAGCCGTGCTCTCCCCAGGTGACGAGCACACCCTCCACGCGCAGCATCTCGCACAGACCGCGCGCGGCGCGCCGCGCGTCTTCGGCCGTGCGGATCCGCACCAGGCTGGCGCTCTCCGCTTCGTGGTGGTTCGGCGTCAGCAGTGTGGCGCCGGCGTACAGCGTCATGTGCGGCACCTTCGGATCGACCAGCACGGGAATGCCGCGTCGTTGCCCCGTGGCGACCACATGGGCCATCACGCGGCGCGTCACGACGCCCTTCAGGTAGTCGGACACCACGATCGCGTGCGCGCTTGCGGTCACGTATTCGAGTTGCGCCACGAGCGCGTCTTCCACGTCGCCGGTGACGTCGTCCGTACGTTCGACGTCGATGCGCGCGACCTGCTGGTTGCGCGTGGTGGCGAGACGCGTCTTCCGGGTCGTGGGCCGCGTGGGGTCCACGATCAGTCCAGTTGGCGGCACGGCTCGCGCCTCGAGCAGTCCGCGCATGTCGGCGCCCGCCGCGTCGTCGCCCACCACCCCCACGAGCGAGACGGCCGCGCCGAGCGATCGCAGGTTGTGGGCCACGTTGGCGGCACCGCCGGGCAGGTTGAACTCGCGTTCGAACTCGACGATGGGCACCGGCGCCTCGGGCGAGATGCGCGTGACCCGGCCGATGATGAAGTGGTCGAGCATCACGTCGCCCACCACGACGATCCGGGCGTGGGGCATGCCGTCGAGAATTGCCAGGGCGCGCGGCCGCGGCAGCGATGGCAGCTCGGAGGCGATGGTCATGGCAAACCGCCGTCGCGGTCGACGGCAAAGGGCAGGGTCACGAGCACGAGAAACAGCATGAGGAACTCGGAGTCACCGAAGTTGTATTCGAACAGGCCCGCCGTCAGCATCGCCGCGACCGCCGCCAGCCCGCCCGCGGCCAATGCGGGATGCCGCGTGTGCCGCAGCCGCCGCCAGGTCCCTCGCGTCACTGACGCGATGAACCAGGCCCACGCCGCCAGCGCGGGCAGGCCGCGTTCGGCCGCAATCTGCATCGGCACGTTGTGCAGGTGCGGATTGTTGTCCTGCACGGCCCACGGCACGCGGTAGCGTGGATACACGTGCGTGATCATATCGGGACCGACGCCGGTGAGCGGGTGGTCGCGCACGATGGCCAGCCCGGCCTCGAGCATCGCCATGCGGTCGCGATTGGTCGGGTCGTTGCGGTCGAACATCGAGTAGACCCGGCTCGTAACGGCCCCAGGGGCCGCCGCCACGAGCACCGCCACTACGATGGGCAACACGCCGACGAGCCGCCGGTCCTTCAGCAGGAAGAGCGCGCCGACGCCCGCCGACACGCCGACCCAGGCGCTGCGGGTGAACGTGAGGCCCAGGCCGGCCACCAGTGCCGGCATGACGAGCGACGCCCAGACGCGGTCTCGCGTGTCGAAGGCCAGCCGCGCAACCGCGGCGCAGACGACGAGCATGAGCGTGCCCGAGTAGGTCATCCAGTGCGACAACGTGCCCTGAGGGCGGCGTCCGAGGTTGTCGTAGTTGAGCACGCCGTATTGCACGATGCCCACCAGGGCGCTGGCCGCGCCAACCGAGAGGGCAATGGTGGCCAGGGTGCGAGCGCGCGTGCCACGGCCGAACTCGAACACGATGGGGACGAGCAGGAAGAGCACGAGCTGCTTGGTATCGGGCACGCTCACTGCGGGGTCGCGCGACACGGCAGCCGACAGCAGGGTGAGCGCCGCGTACACCGCGAGCGGCCAGACGAAGCGGGGCATCTCGGGCGCCCCGGAGAGGACGGCGCGCGACACCCAGGCCAGCGCGGCGACTGACACCGACACCTGCGCGGCGGCAATCGAGATCTGCAGCGACGCCACGGCGGCTGCCAGGGCCCACCAGCCGATGCGGTCGATGCGGTGGAGCGTCGTGACGCGCGCGTCGGACAGGGCGATGGCCGTCACGACGTCGCCTCGAGCACCCGGCGGGCCGCCGCGAGCACGTCGCTCGGAGAGAGCGCAGCCAGACACCTGAAGTCGCCGTGCACACACACGCGCTGATGGCAGGGCCGGCAGTCGAGCGGGCCGGGCTCCACCGCGGCTGCGTTTGCGGGGCGCGCGCGCCAGGGCATCGAGCGCCCGGGCAGCGTCGGGCCGAAGAGCGCCACGATCGGCACGGCGGTCGTGGCCGCCACGTGCAGCGGTCCGGAGTCGCCTCCGATGAAGAGTTGGGCGCGCGTCATGATGACGTGAAGCTCCTCGAGCGACGGTTCCCCGCAGCGTACGATCGCGGCGCCGGCCTCGCCGGCCTCGCGTGCGGCCTCGTCGGCCACCGCGGCGGCGGCATCGGCCTCCGACGGTCCGGCTGTGATCATAATGCGACGGCGCCGGTCTTCGCGCGCCAGCGCAGCGGCCACCTGCACGAACGACTCGCGCGGCCAGCGACGGAACGGATTGCTGGCGCTGACGTGCAGCACGACAAGCGGCGCCCCGGCCGCCACGCCTGCTGCCGTCAGTCGGGCGGCCGCACTGGCGTGCGCTTCCGGGCCGGCGGTCATCTCGACCGGATTGGTGGCGGGATCGGGCGGGCCGATGCCCAGTGGCGCCAGAAGGTCCCACTGATTCAGGACTGAGTGACGCGGCGGCACCAGCGACGGATGCCACGGCACGCGCGTCGAGTAGAAGAAGCGGCGGCCCGGAATGTCGTAGCCAATGCGCCGCGGCGCCCCGGTGGCCCGCACCAGCCAGGCGCTGCGCGGCCCGCCGTGAAAGTCGATGGCCAGGTCATAGCGCTCGCGACGAAGGCGCCAGGCCAGGGAGACGTCGTCGCGCACACGCGCGATGCCGCGCGAACGCGCCACTTCGATCACCGTATCGAGATGCGGATTGTGCCGCACAATCGGCGCGGCCGCGTCTTCCACGAGGTAGTCGAGGCGGGCGTGCGGGAACTGGCGCCGGAGCGCCCCGATGGCTGGCGTCGTGAAGACCACGTCTCCGACCAGCCGCAACCGGACGAGCAGGATCTTCAGGGCTCGACCGTGGCCTCGTCGAGCAGCATCA
>JANORI010000619.1:0-4952 GCA_031415235.1 Acidobacteriota bacterium
CCCGGCACCCGCTACGAACTGCGCGTCGAGGTCGGCGCCACCGGCAACGTCTTTCTACCCGGCCACCGGATCCGCCTGGAAGTGTCGAGCAGCAACTTCCCCCGCTACGACCGCAATCCGAACACCGGCGCACCGTTTGGCACCGACGCCGCGACCGTACCCGCGCGGCAAACCGTGTTCCACGACCGTGATGCCGCTTCACATCTCATCGTCCCGGTGATTCCACGATGACGACGGTTCGAGACCAGGTGCGTGTGGCTGGCCGGACCCGCCCGCAGAAGATCTGGATGGCGATGGGACGCCGAGTCCTGACGCTTGTGATGTGCGCGTCAGTCGGCGTGTCGATGAGCGCGTGTGCGGCAAGTGACGTGCGTGACGGCAACACACCGGGCGCGCGCGTAAAGCTCGGCTATACCGCCACGTCGTCGGTCTTGCAGCAGCAACTCGAGACCCGCTTCAGATCCCTCATCTCCGCCGCGTCGATGTCGGCGCTGCACAAGCCCCTCACGCTGCGTCCACACCCTGCCGGTTCACCCGGCACCAAGGACGTCGTGAAGTACCTGCAGACGACCCTGACGGGTTTCGGCCTCGACGTCACCACGCACGAGTACCAGGTGCTGCTCGCACAGCCGCGACGGATTGAAATCGCGATGACCGCACCCACGAGGCGCCGGCTCAGCAACGACGAGCCGGCGATGCCGGAAGATCCGACGTCGTCGCACCCGGAGTTGACGGGCGGCTATGTGGCCTACTCCGCGTCGGGCACGGCCGCCGGCCAGGTCGTCTACGTGAACTACGGCCTGCCGGCCGACTACGCCGACCTGGCCACGCTCGGCGTGTCCCTGAAGGGCCGCGTTGCCCTGGCGCGCTACGGCCGCAGCCACCGCGCCGTGAAGACGCACACGGCCGAACGGGCCGGTGCGCGTGCGCTCATCCTCTACAGTGACCCTGGCGACGACGGCGAGACGAAGGGACCAGCGTGGCCGAACGGCTACTGGCGCGGCGAGCAGATGGTGCAGCGCGGCAACGCCAAATACAGCTGGTTCTGGCACGGCGATCCGCTGACGCCCGGCGTTGGGGCAGCCAACGATGCGGTACGCATCGACACGGCGACGGCACCCACGCTGCCGAAGATCCCGGTCGTGGTGCTCAGTTGGGGCGAGGCACAGCATCTGATGGCGGCGCTCGCCGGGCCTGCAGCGCCCGAGCGTTTCCGCGGCGGTCTGAAGATGCCGTATCGCGTGGGGCCCGGTCCGTCGGCGGTCACCCTCACGGTGGACATGGACCAGAAGCTGGCGCCGATCTACGACGTGGTGGCGTCGGTCAAGGGCTCGGCCACCCCCGAGCGTGCGGTGCTCTTTGGCACCCATCACGACGCGTGGACCTTTGGCGGCGTCGATCCCGGCACGGGCGCGACCGCGCTCCTCGAGATGGCCAAGGCCCTCGGGCAGATGGCGAGGGGTGGATGGAAGCCCGCGCGCACGATCTCGCTGGCGTTCTGGGACGCCGAGGAGTTCGGACTCGTCGGCTCCACCGAGTACGCGGAGGACCAGCGCTCCCGCCTGCAGGAGCAGCTCATCATGTACGTCAACATCGATATGTACATGAAGGGCCGCTTCGATCCCGGCGGCGTGCCTTCGCTGGCGGCGTTCGTGGCCGATGTGGCGAAGGACGTGCCGGAGGGCACGTCCACGGTGTACGACCAGTGGAAAGCCTCTGAGTTGGCGCGCCTGCCCTCGGCGCGACGTCCCGCGGACGCGTCGGCCTTCGTGCCCGACCTCAAGCCGCTCGGCAGCGGCGCCGACTTCGTGCCGTTCCAGGATCACCTGGGCGTCCCCACGATGGCCATCGAGTTCATTGGCGACAACGGTTACGGCTACGGCACCTATCATACGAATTACGACTCACGCGCGTATGCGGAGACGATCGCCGACCCGGGCTTCGCGCAGGGCGTGGTGATGTCGCAGGTGCTGGGCACGATGGCGCTGCGCATGAGCCAGGCGGACGTCTTGCCGTTTCGTTTTTCGCATTACGGGGAAAGGCTGAAGGAGGCGGTGAGCTCGGCCGAGGGGTGGGCGAAAGAGGCCGGCGTGCCCGTGGACGTCTCACCGTTGCGCGCGCGTGCCGACGCAGTCGGCGTCGCATCAAAGTCGCTCGAGGCCGCCATCGACGCCCGGCTGGCGTCCGGGGGGCCGGCCGCCGCCGAGCTGAACGATCGTCTTGCCCGCATGGAACAGCGCCTGGTCGACGACGACGGCGCCGCCGACACCAAGTGGTACCGCCACGTGTTCTACGGATGGAACATCTACTCGCTCTATGACGGGCAGCCGTTCCCGGGATTGGCCGAAGCGTTGCGCGTGAAGAACGCCGCGCGCGTGACCCACGAACTGGGTCGCATCGAACGCGCGCTCGACCGCATGGTCGCGGAACTGGCCAGCGCGTCGGCGCTACTGAAGTAGGCCTCCTGTGGTCACCGTGCTCGCGCGGGGCCGGACCCGCGCCTGACCGCGCTGACTCGCCCAGGCTGCCGGGCCCCGAGGTATTCGGACTCCGGCACCAGCTCGAGGCCTACAACCACGATCGCACCAACGCCGAGTTCTCGCACGGCATGTGCCCGGCCTGTCTGGTGGTGTGGTATCCGGGCTTCACTGACGGCCAGTAGCACGGCGATCGACACGTAGCATGACGGCGAACGCGCACCCGCGAGTTGATATCTCACTGAGCTTCCAGTTATCGTTACACCGTCTTTCGCTCGATCGTCAATTTCGGAGGCGCGTTGATGCAAGTGATTCCGGTTGCTGCCGTCCACCGTGGGTTCGGGACGACGTCCCGGCGGGACACGTGGTGGGCAGCGCCTCTCGGCGTGTTCCTCGGACTGTCGGCGTTTGTCGTGTATGCCACCTGGTCGGCGTTCCAGGGCGAGCACTATCACTTCGGCCCGTATCTGTCGCCGTTCTATTCGCCCGAGCTGTGGGGCTCGTCGCCGCACTCGTGGTTTGGACCACCACCGCAGTGGTGGCCGGCCGTGCTGCCGTTTTCGCCGGCGCTGATCATCCTGCCGTTCCCCGGCGGCTTCCGCTTCACCTGCTATTACTATCGTGGCGCCTACTACAAGGCGTTCTGGGCCGACCCGCCGTCGTGCGCCGTGGGTGAACCGCGCAAGAGCTACCTTGGAGAGAACTCGTTCCCGTTGATCCTGCAGAACCTCCACCGCTTCTTCATGTGGGTCGCGCTGGCGTTCATCGCGCTCCTGACCTACGACGTCTGGGTGGCGATGTGGTTCACCAATGCCGCCACCGGTGCCGTGGAGTTCGGCATCGGCGTTGGCACCCTCGTCCTTGGCGTAAACGTCGTGTTGCTGGCCAGCTACACCTTTGGATGCCACGTGCTGCGACACGTGTTCGGCGGACGCATGGACGAGGTGTCGAAGTCGCCGGCGTGCGACATGGCGTATGCCTGCGTGTCAGGTCTCAACGGACGGCACCAGCTGTTTGCGTGGTGCAGCCTGTTCTCGGTGATGTTCTCCGACCTCTACGTGCGCCTCTGTTCGATGGGCGTCTGGACCGATCTGAGGCTGCTCTGATGGCGGCCCACGCGACCTACAACTACGACGTGCTCGTCATCGGCGCAGGCGGCGCGGGACTGCGCGCGGCCATCGAAGCGGCCGGTAGCGGCGTGACGGTTGGCCTCATCTGCAAATCGCTCCTCGGCAAGGCGCATACGGTCATGGCCGAGGGCGGCATGGCCGCGGCCATGGGGCACAACGACGACCGCGACAGCTGGAAGGTGCATTTCGCCGACACCATGCGCGGCGGCCAGTACGTGAACAACTGGCGAATGGCCGAGATTCACGCCAGGGAAGCGCCCGACCGGGTGCGCGAACTCGAGGCCTGGGGCGCGGTGTTCGACCGCACGCCCGATGGCCGCATCAATCAGCGCAACTTCGGCGGCCATCGCTACCCGCGTCTCGCGCACGTCGGCGACCGGACGGGCCTGGAACTGATCCGCACCCTGCAGGATCACACCACCTATCTCGGCGTCACAGTGCACATGGAACACACGGTGATCGAACTGCTGCTCGATGGGGGCCGCGCCGCTGGCGTGCTGGCCTACGACCGCGAGCGAGGCCGCTTCCACGCCTTCACCGCCAAGGCCATCGTCATGGCCACTGGCGGCGCAGGCCGCGCCTTCAAGGTCACGAGCAACAGCTGGGAGGGCACGGGCGATGGCCACGCACTCGCGTATCGTGCCGGCGCTCAGCTCATCGACATGGAGTTCATCCAGTTCCATCCGACCGGAATGGTCTGGCCGCCAAGCGTCCGCGGCATTCTGGTGACCGAGGGGGTCCGTGGCGAGGGCGGGGTGCTCCGCAACAGCGAAGGCCGCCGCTTCATGTTCGACGACATCCCCGACAACTACAAGCCGCAGACCGCGTCCGATCCCGAAGAGGGCTGGCGCTACACGCAAGGCGACAAGAGCGCGCGGCGTCCGCCGGAGCTGCTGACCCGCGACCACGTCGCACGCTGCATCAATCGCGAAGTCAAAGCGGGGCGAGGATCGCCACACGGCGGCGTGTTTCTCGATATCGCGTGGATCAAGGAGAAGCGATCCGATGCGCCGGATCACATCAAGCGCAAGCTGCCCAGCATGTACCACCAGTTCAAGGAACTGGCCGACCTCGACATCACGACCACGGCGATGGAGGTTGGGCCGACGACCCACTACATCATGGGGGGCATCAAGGTCGACGCCGACTCTCAAGAGTCCACGATCCCGGGGCTCTTCGCGGCCGGTGAGTGCGCCGCGGGCATCAACGGGGCCAATCGTCTCGGCGGCAATTCCTTGTCGGACCTGATCGTGTTCGGCAAGCGGGCCGGTGTGTACGCCGCCCTGTTCGCGCGCATGAGCGCCCAGCCCACGGTGGACGCCGACGCGCTCGACCGCGCGCTGAA
>JANORI010000620.1:0-3577 GCA_031415235.1 Acidobacteriota bacterium
TCGCTGGGTGAAGGGGGCATGGGGCAGGTATGGCGAGCGCGCGACCCGAAGCTCGACCGCGACGTGGCCATCAAGGTGCTGCCCGAGGCGTTCGCGCATGACGCGGACCGCCTGGCGCGCTTCACGCGCGAAGCCAAAACGCTCGCCGCGCTGAATCACCCCAACATCGCCGGTATCTACGGCTTCGAAGAGAGCGCCCCTTCGACAGGCTCAGGGCAGGTGGGCATCACCGCGCTGGTGATGGAACTCGTCGAGGGCGAAGACCTGTCGCAGCGCATCGCCCGCGGCGCGCTGCCGCTCGACGAGGTGTTGCCGATCGCGAGGCAGATCGCCGAGGCACTCGAAGCCGCGCACGAGCAGGGGATCATTCATCGCGATCTGAAGCCCGCGAACATCAAGGTGCGCGCCGACGGCACGGTGAAGGTGCTGGACTTCGGTCTCGGCAAGGCGCTCGACCCCGCCGCCGCGTCGAGTCCCGAGGCGATGAACTTGCCGACCATCACGTCGCCGGCGATGACGCAGGCCGGGATGATTCTCGGCACGGCGGCCTACATGGCGCCTGAGCAGGCGAAGGGGAAGACGGTCGACAAGCGCGCCGACATCTGGGCGTTTGGCGTCGTGCTCCACGAAATGCTCACCGGCCACAGACTCTTCAGCGCCGAGACCATTCCCGAGACCCTCGCCCATGTGATGACGCGCGAGATCGATCTGGGCACACTGCCGGCGACGACGCCTCGGCACATCCGGACGTTGCTGGCGCGCTGCCTGGTGAAGGAGCCGAAGCGGCGCCTGCGTGACATCGGTGAGGCACGCCTGGCGGTGGAGGGCGCGTTCGAGACAGCCGCGCCGCCGACGGCCGCGACCGCCGCGCAGACTGCTCTGACGTCCAGGAACGCGTTGCCGTGGGCAGTCGCCGGATCACTCGCCCTGGTTGCAGCAGCGGCAGTCACGTTTGGGTTGCAGAGCCGGCCCGCTGATGTCGAGCAGACGTCCACCCGTTTGACGATCCCGCTTCCGCCGGGTCAGGAACTTACCTCCGCTCCGGCCATTACGCGTGACGGCCGAACCGTGGCCTATGTCGCGCAGCAAGGCCTGGATGCGCCGCAGCTGTACTTGCGCGATCTGAATTCGTTCGAGTCGCGCGTGGTGACTGGTTCGAGCGGCGCCGTGCAACCGTTCTTCTCGCCCGATGGGAAGTGGGTGGCGTTCTTCGGCCAGGGGCAGCTTCAGAAGGCGGAAGTCACTGGGGGCGCCCCCATCCGGCTCGCCGACGCGGCCTACCCCTTCGGTGGAACGTGGAACGAAGACAACACCATCATCTACGCGGGGTCGCTTGGTTCCGGACTCTTGCGGGTGTCCGCCAGCGGCGGAACGCCCGAATCGCTGACTACGCCGGACGGCGCGGCGAGCGGCTATGGCCACGTCTTTCCGCAGGCGCTTCCGGGAGGGCGTCGTGTGCTGTTCACGATCTGGGGGACAACGCCGGGAGTCGCGGCGCTCTCACTCGAGTCCCACCGGTGGGACATGGTCTTGCCCACGGCATTGTCCTTTGGGGCTGGACTCTTCGACCCTGTCAGTGAGTCCACAGATCGCATTCTGGTCGTCGATCGGAGCGCGGGAGTCGTGGCTGCGCCGTTTGACGCCGCCCAGCCCGCGCCGACCAGCCTCTCGACAACCGTCCTGTCCAACGTCTACTCGGAATTCGAGCGCGAGTCCCGGGGGTGGCTGGCCATCTCGGACAACCGCACCGCCGTCTACGCCGCTGGCAACCCGGCCAAGACCTCGCTGGTGTGGGTCGATCGGGAGGGCAAGACCGAATCGCTTGGCAAGGGCCAGGATCTCTACAGACAGCTACGCGTGTCGCCCGACGGGATGAAGGCCGTCGTCAGAGTTGGCCTGCAACTTTGGATGCACGATTTGCAGCGCGGAACTCGCGCCCCTCTCACGTCTGGGAGCGCCAGCAATTTCTGGCCGTTGTGGAGCCCTGATGCCACGCGAGTTGTTTTCGGCTCCAATCGTGGAGGGGACTGGGATATCTACTCACAGCCCTCCGATGGATCGCGGCCCGCGGAGGTGCTGCTCAAACAGCCCAACGACCAGTACCCGTTTTCCATGGCGCGCGACGGGACGTTGCTCTACGTCGAAATCAACCCCAAGACCGGTCTGGACCTCTGGACCCTGTCTTCGGACGGCAAGACCTCGCCTCTGCGGGTGACGCCATTCATCGAGAGAGAGGGCCAATTCTCCCCGGGTGCAGCGGGCGCGCCGCGCTGGGTGGCGTATACGTCCGACGAGTCGGGGCGACATGAGGTCTACGTGCAGTCGTACCCCGCCGGCACGAACAGAATCGCGGTCTCTGACGGCGGCGGATCGACGCCCGTGTGGTCGCCCGACGGCAAGGAACTGTTTTACCTGACAGGGGACGCGGTCGTGGCTGTGGCGGTTCGATCAGACGGGACCTTCGGCGCTCCCCGCCGGCTGTTTGACCAGTCGAACTACCACTTGAGGTATGGCTACGACGTCTCGCCCGATGGCAAACGGTTTCTGATGATCCGGCGCGACGAAGGGTCCGTGCCACGCCAACTCAACGTCATTCTCAACTGGTCGGACGAAGGCGAGCCCGCGTCAGGCGGTCGTGGTGCCCACCCTTGACCATCACTCCCGGCACCCGCCTCGGCGTCTACGAAATCACCGCGCCGCTCGGCGAAGGAGGAATGGGGCAGGTGTGGCGGGCGCGCGACACGAAGCTCGACCGCGACGTCGCCATCAAGGTGCTGCCCGCGGCGTTCGCGCATGATGCGGACCGCCTGGCGCGCTTTACGCGCGAAGCGAAGACGCTCGCCGCGCTGAACCATCCCAACATCGCCGCGATCTACGGCCTCGAAGAAAGCACCCCTTCGGCCCTTTCGGCAAGCTCAGGGCAGGCAGGCTCAGGGCAGGCTGGCATCACGGCGCTGGTGATGGAACTCGTCGAGGGCGACGATCTGTCGCAGCGCATCGCCCGCGGCGCGCTGCCGCTCGACGAGGTGTTGCCGATCGCGAGGCAGATCGCCGAGGCACTCGAAGCCGCGCACGAGCAGGGGATCATCCACCGCGATCTTAAGCCCGCCAATATCAAGGTGCGCGCGGACGGCACGGTGAAGGTGCTCGACTTCGGCCTCGCCAAGGCGCTCGATCCTGCCGCCGCGTCGAGCCCCGAGGCGATGAACTCGCCGACCATTACCTCGCCGGCGATGACGCAGGCCGGGATGATTCTCGGCACCGCGGCGTACATGGCGCCCGAGCAGGCCAAGGGGAAGGCGGTCGACAGGCGCGCCGACATCTGGGCGTTTGGCGTCGTGCTCTACGAGATGTTGACCGGTCAGCGCCTGTTCAGCGCCGAGACCATTCCCGAGACCCTCGCCCATGTGATGACGCGCGAGATCGATCTGGGCACACTGCCGTCGACGACGCCGCGGCACATTCGCGCGCTGCTGGCGCGATGCCTGGTGAGGGAGCCGAAGCAACGCTTGCGCGACATCGGTGAGGCGCGCCTCGCACTCGAGGGCGCGTTCGAGACGGCCACACCCCAGACCAC
>JANORI010000621.1:0-10494 GCA_031415235.1 Acidobacteriota bacterium
GGGGGGGGGGGGCTCGCTCGCGGGGGGGGGGGGTGGGGTGGGGGGGGGCGCACCACACCCCCCCGGCTCCCCCGGGGCCCCCCCCCCCCCCCGCCTCGCCCGGGCGTAGAATTGCCGGATGCGCAAAGTCTCCGTAGCCGCGGTCGTCGTAGCCATCGCACTCTCGCCGCCCGCAGGTGCGCAATCTCCTGAGGTCGATCCGTTCGCCAAGGCCGAGTCGGCGATCCGTGCGGCGATGCAGGAGGCGGGCATCCCAGGCGCGGCCGTGGCGGTCGTGGTGGGTGGCCGTGTGATGTGGACGAGAGGTTTCGGCGTGGCCAACGCCGAGACGAACGCACCAGTCACGTCCGACACGCTGTTCCAGATCGGCTCGGTGACCAAGTCGTTCACGGCCGCGGCGATTCTCACCGTGGCTTCAGAAGGCGCGATTGCGCTCGACAAGCCCGTGTCGACCTACGTGTCTGGACTCACTGCCTGCGTGGGCGCCCCCACAGTCGCGCAACTGCTGTCGCACACCGGCGGCCTGATCGACGAACCCGACGAGTTCGGCCCGCAGGGCGAAGACGGGCTTGGCGCTTACCAGCACTCGTGGACGAGCGAGTACTGCATGCTGCCGCCCGGCCGGGCGTTCTCGTATTCAAATTCCGGCTTCTCGCTCGCCGGCCTCGCGCTTCAGGAACTGGAAAAGAAGCCGTTCGCCGACGTGATGAAGGCGCGCGTGCTGACGCCGCTTGGCATGACGCGCACGACGTTCCGCCCGACGGAGGCCATGACGCGGCCGCTGGCCGTCGGCCACCGGACGAACCAGGAAGGCGCCTTCGAGGTCGTGCGGCCGCTGGCAAACGACGCGCGGTTGTGGCCGGCGGGCACGCTGTATTCGAGCGCGAACGAGATGGCACGCTTCGTCATCGCGCTGATGAACGACGGAAAGGTGGAAGGGAAGCAGGCGCTGCCGGTGGGGCTTGCAGCGAAGATGCGCGAGGTTCGTGCCCGGATCCCGCCGACGCTCGAGTCGTACGGGAGTGGCCTGTATGTGATGAGCGTTCACGACGTGGGTCACGGCGGCGCGATGACCGGCTACGCGGCGCAGTTCACGATCGGCAACGCGCCGGGGGTCGGGGTGGTCGTCTTGACCAACGCCGACGGCGTGAACCCTATGAGGCTCAGCCAGTTGGTCCGCGGCTCTAGCTGGGGCGGCTCGGGAATGTCAACGGCCAGTGGGTCGACGCGCTGGTGATCGACCTGCGACCCTGGGACGCTGGGACCGATGGGGGACGCGGCTACGAGTCGCCCGACGAGCCGGTGAATCCCCGCCGTCCTATCGTCCCGCTCACGGGCTTCCCGGTGGCTACCGGCGGCGTCGTCGCGCCCATGGCGCGCGTCACCATGACGCGTTTGTGACCGGGGGTGGTTCCCGGCTCTCGAATGTCACGCGAGATGCCGCGCCGCCAGGTACGTGCGCTGCACGGCCGTGACGGCCAAGGCCGCGGCCCATATCCACACGAGCCATGGCAGCAGGGCGGGGAAGACGGCCCACAGCAGGTACATCGTGTTGGTCTCGCCCGCCTCGGTCAAGCCCGGGGTGAACTGGAACGTGCGGTCTGTGCCGCTCACCCGTCGTCCATCGGCGCGGCTGGCATCCGACAGCGCGAGCGTCGTCGTGATCACCAGGACGTATCCCGCCAGCACGCACAGCCATCCAAGCCAGAGTTCCGGGGCGGTCACGGCGAACCCCACGACCATGGCGGTGTAGGCCGTCATGTCCAGCGTGATGTCCAAGTACCCACCAAACGCGCTCGTCTGCCCGGCGTTGCGGGCAAGGACGCCGTCGAGTGCGTCGCCCAGGCGGCTCACGAGCCACAGTGCGACGCCCAGGCGCGGCCATCCCGCGGCCACCACGCCCGCGGCCACCAATGCCAGACCACTTGCGAGAATCGTGATGTGATTGGGCATCACGCCCCGTCGCGCCAGCGGCGCGGCCACGGCCGTGAGCAGCGGGGCGATGCGGGTGCGGAACGCCTCGTCGAACATGTGGCCTAGAGGAAGATGGACGGAGCAGTGATGGAGCCCCAGCTGGGCCTGGCAGACGCGATCGGGTTTCTGAGCCTGCTGGCCGTGCTGGCGGGATACAGCTGGCGTGTGAGCCGCCGCGACGAGACGTTCCTGCTGGCCGACCGCGCGGTGGGCTTCTTTCCACTGCTGGCCACGCTCGTGATGACCGAGTTCAACACCAGCACGCTCCTGGCCTTTGCGGCCCTTGGTTACACCGCCGGTCCGATGGCTCTCGCCATGCCGCTCGTGTTCCTCGTTGGCCTCGGATTCTATACCGTCACGGTGTCCAGAGCCTGGAAGCGCTTCGATCGGCTGTCGGTGGCGGAGCTCTTCGCCGAGCGCTATTCACCGGGACTCGGCCGGTTCGCCTCGATCCTGTTGCTGCTGGCGATGACTGGATTCTCGGCCACCTACGTGAAGTCGCTCGGTCTCATCTTCCATCCGATCGTGCCCGGTCTTCCGGCGCCGCTCCTCTCGCTGGTGCTCACCGCCATGGTGCTCGGCGTGGTGCTGCCCGGCGGACTCGCCTCGCTCGTGCGTAGCGACGTGGCCAGCTTCGTCGTCACGCTCGTCGTGCTGCCGGCGCTGCTCGTCATTGGCGCGACGCGCAGCCAGGCGCTTGGTGGGTTGAGGACCGTGTTTCCAGCCGACCAGCTCGTCGTGGCTCCCCTGGCCCAGTGGACGCATCCGGCGTTGCCGTTCTGGTTCGTGTCGTCGCTCGTCGTGTTGACGTGCTTCACCTACATTGCGGCGCCGTGGTACGGCCAGAAGATCTTTGCCGCCAAGGACACCCGCACGGCGTTTGCCGCCGTGGCTACCTCGGCCCTGCTCGTGTGCGGGCTGTACGGGGTCGTCGTACTCGCGGCCGCGCATCTGCGCGTGGTGCAGCCGCACCTGGCCGACCCGCAGATGGCGGTGCCCACGATGGTCGTCCAGTGGCTGCCTCCGGTGGGGCGCGGCGTGGGCCTCGCGGTGCTCTTTGCCGCGGCCCTCACCACGCTCGGCGGTGTCTGGACCGCGATGGCGGCCATGGTTGCCGCCGACTTTGGTTGGCCCGCTGCGCGTGCCATGTACATTCAGCGCTGGCTGCTCGTAGGACTCGCACTTCTGAGTTGGCTCGGCGCCGTGACCCTCGTGGACGACATCCTGAACCGGCTGATTCTGGCCAATGTGCCGGTGGCCGGGTTGGCGTTCGCGCTGCTGGCGGGCTTTCACTGGCGGGGGGCGACGACCGCGGGCGCCTGGGCGAGCACTCTCGTCGGCATTGCGTGGGGCGTGGGTGCGTTCATCATCGTGGGCGAAGCCGGCGGCTATACCTGGACCTGGGCCATGTACGGCGTGCCGCTGATCTTCGCGACCGGCATCGTCGTGTCGCTGGCCACCGCGCCGCGCGCGTCCGGGTCGCGCCAGGCCGCGTAGGCTCCTCACGCGCGGACGCCTCACCGCAGTTCGCGCAAGTCTTCGTGTCCGTCGCGGGCCAGCGCGGATATCCTGGTGTGCATGATCGACGCTCGTTGCGCCCTCGCCACGCTCGTCGTGGTCCTGTCGGCGACCGGTGCGCGCGCTCAGGTGCAAGTCGACCCGATCGCCACCACGCTGACGAAGCTCGTGGCGGGACCAGAGGGTACCGCGTGGGCCCGATTGGCCTCACCGCGGCGGGGCGCGGGATGATGGCGATCGAGCCGACCGTGCCCGTGCTCGCCACGCAACCGCGTATCCTGCAGCGTGGCTGGCGCGCCGTGCAGGCGCGCGTGTCCGAGACCGGCGACCTCGTGGATGTCTGTACTGGGACCGGCGCGGGCCAGAATGCGACGCGCGAGTACTATCTCAACCGGCCCTCCATCTTCGGGCCCGACGACCGGGGCGGCGCCATGGCGCTGACGGCCGCCCTCGAGATGCACGCGCTCAGCGGCGCGAAGTAGGAGACCCATGCGATACGCCTTCGTGTTCGCGTCCGCACTGACGATGGCTGCGTGCACCGCGCAGGCGCCCTCGCAGGGCACTGCGCCCGCCTCCACCGCGGCGCCCGCGCCGGCCTCGGCCGCCCACTACAAGTCGCTGCAGGCACTGCTCGACGTCGAGCTGCCGCTGATCCCGGCCAAGGCCGGCATCTGGGTGAAGCACCTCACGACCGGAGAAGAGGGCAGCGTCAACGCCGCCGACACCTTCAACTCGGCCAGCGTCATCAAGATCCCAGTGGCCGTGCAGGCGCTCGAGATGGTGGATGCCGGCACGCTGAAGCTGAGCGACCGCACGACGCTTCGCATCGAAGACGTACGCGGCGGCTCGGGCATCTTCCGTTACCACGACGCCGGTCTGAGGCCCACACTGCGCGACATCATTCTGCAGATGATCATCACGAGCGACAACACGGCCACCGACCTGATGATCGGCAAAGTGGGCGGCGTGGCCAGCGTCAACGCCTGGATCGCCAAGGCAGGCTACGCCGACGGCATGAGGCTCGTGCAGACCACGGGCAGTCTCTTCACACGGTACGACGCGCTCACGCCGGCCGACGATCGCAACCTGAAGACCAACAGCGATCACGCCTATTGGCTCGGCGAGCTCACGCCCCGCGCGACCGGGCGGATGCTCGAAGCCCTCGAGCGGCGTACCCTGCCGTCGAAGGCTGGCGCCGACGAGCTGATTCGCATGATGCGCGCGCAGCTCTCGGGTGCGCGCCGGCTGCCGCATTTTCTGACCGGCGTGCCGGTGGCGCACAAGACGGGCGACTTCGGCCCCGTGCTGGCCAATGACGTGGGCATCGTCTATGCGAAGTCGGGGCCGATAGTGGTGAGCTTCTTCCTGAACGCCATCACGGAGCCGTACGGCGAGGCCGAGGACCGGATGGGCCGGCTGACGCAGAAGGTGGTCGAGTACTTCGACAGGTAGGCCCGGTCGCACGCGCGCGCCGGGCTGCCGTGACACTATCGGCTATGCGACACGCCGCCCTCTTTGCGCTCGTCATGGCCGTTTCGACGGTGTCCTCCACATTCGCGCAGATACCCGAGCCCTTCTGGCCGGGCGCGCAGTACGACCCCACGATCCCCACGCTGCAGCAGGTCGTCGGTCACGCGCCGGGCGACAAGGTGACGACGCCCGAACAGATCGCCGCCTACTTGCGCGCGCTGGCGCAGGCCGCGCCCGACCGGACCCGGCTCACCGAGTACGCCGTGACCTGGGAGGGCCGCTCGTTGTGGCTGTTCGTCGTGGGCAGCCCTGCACGCATCGCGAAGCTCGACCAGGTGAAGGCCGACATTAAACGCCTGGCCGATCCACGTGGGCTCGCGCCAGCCGAGGCCGATCGCCTCGTGGCGTCGTCGCCGGTCGTGGTGTGGCTCGTGCACGGCGTGCACGGCAACGAGATCAGCTCCGGCGATGCCGCGCTGCTCGAGGCGTATCACCTGCTGGCCGCCCGTGGCGACGCCGGCGTGGATGCCGTGCTCGAGGACGCGCTCGTGCTCATCGATCCGATGCAGAATCCCGACGGGCGCGCGCGGTTCATCTTTCAGAATCTTCAGGGCCAGGCCGCCGACCCCGACCCCGCGGCCTACAACGCCGAGCACGACGAGCCGTGGCCCGGCGGACGGTCGAACCACTATCTGTTCGACATGAACCGCGACTGGTTCGCGCAGACGCAGCCGGAAACGCGTGGCCGCATCAAGGTTGCGCTCGAGTACTTTCCGCAGGTCAACGTCGACCTGCATGAGCAGGGGGGCAACAACAGCTACTACTTCGCGCCGCCGGCCGACCCGCTCAATCCCCACTACACGAAGGCGCAGATTGCCGGTTTCGAGCTGTTCGGCCGGGCGAATGCCGCACGCTTCGACCAACGCGGCTGGCCCTACTACGTGCGCGAGGTCTACGACGGCTTCTATCCGGGGTACGGCGATAGCTGGCCCATGCTGCACGGCTCGATCGGGATGACCTACGAGCAGGCCTCCGCGCGCGCGCTGTCGTTTGCGCGCACCGACGGCACGATCCTGACGTTCCGCGACGGCGTGATGCACCACTTCAATGCTGCCATCACCACCGCCGTCACCGCCGCCAGGAACCGCGAGCGGCTGGTGCGCGACTTTCTCGACTACCGCCGCAGCGCGGTCACGGAAGGCGAGAAGGGCGCCGTGCGCGAGTATGTGCTCGTGCCCGGCCACGACCCGTCGCGCGCCGACGCGCTGGCGCGCAACCTCGCCACGCAAGGCATCGAGGTGCGCCGCGCCGACGCTGCCGTCACGGTGGGCACGCGCACGATTCCGGCCGGCGCCTATCTGGTGTCACACGCGCAACCAGCTGGCCGCCTCGTTCGTAATCTGCTCGACCTCGACACCAAGCAGGACGCGGCGTTCATTGCGCGGCAAGAAGAGCGGCGGCAACGGCGTCAACCGGATCAGATCTACGACATCACCGGCTGGAGCCTGCCGCTCGTCTACGACGTCGAGGTCGTGACGAGTGCGGCGGCCATCACCGTCAGGGCCACGTCCGTGTCCGCATCGTATATCGCGACACCGGCGCCGCGCACCCTGTCGGCAGGCAAGGTGGGGTATCTCGTGCCGTGGGGCTCGGCCGCGGCCGCGCTCACGGCGGAGGCCGTGCGGCAGGGGCTGCGCGTGCACAGCGTGGGTGGGTCGTTCACGCTCGGCGGACGCACTTATCCCATCGGGACCGCGCTCGTGCGCACGGCGGGGAATCCGGCGGATCTGCACGCGCGCATGACGGCGCTCGTCACCAAGCACGGTGCCGACGTGGTGGCCATCGACTCGGCCTACGTCGAGTCGGGCACGTCGCTTGGCAGCAGCCAGAACGGCTTCGTCAAGCTGCCGCGCGTGCTGCTTGCCTGGGACGCGCCCACGTCCACGCTCTCGGCCGGATGGACCCGCTTCGTGCTCGAACGCCGCTATGGCCAGGCGGTCACGGCCGTGCGCACGTCCTCCCTGGGACGCGCCGATTTCTCGGACTACGACGTGATCGTGTTGCCGTCGGGCAACTACACGGGGCAGATTGGCGATGCGGTCTTGAACCGCCTGAAGGACTGGATTCGCCTCGGCGGTACCCTCGTGACACTGGCCGACGCGACGCGGTGGGCCACGAGCACAGGCGTGGGCCTGCTCGACACGAACGCCCTGCTGAAAGACGGCCGTCCAGACACGCCTGCCACCACCGGCCCGGCGCCCTCGAGCGGTGGTTCTGGCAACGGTGCGAGCGCACCTGCGGCTCCCGCGCCTGCCGTGCCCGTCGGCGCATCCGCCCCGCGGCCCGAGACCCGGGCCAGCAGCTCCGGCTTCGATTACGACAAGGCCATCCAGCCCGACCGCGAACGTCCTGACGCGCAGCCAGGCGCGTTGCTGCAGGCCACGGTGGACACCGCACACTGGCTCAGCGCGGGCAGCGACGCCGCCACGCAGGTGGTGATCGAGGGCTCGAGGGTGTTCGCGCCACTGAAGCTGAACGCCGGCCGGAACGTCGTCTACTACGCCCCGAAGGAGTCGCTCGTGGCCTCCGGCCTGATCTGGCCGGAAGGGCAGGACCTGCTCGTGCGGAAGGCCTACCTGATGCACCAGCCCATGGGCCAGGGCCACGTCATCGGCTTTGCCGAAGAAGCCACGTATCGAGGCTACACCGAGGCCACGATGCTGCTCTTCATGAACGCGGTGCTGCTGGGCCCGGCCTACTAGTTCACGAGCGATCTCGCTGGGCGGCCTCCACAAGTGGCCCTGGAGCGGTGTAGAGTAAGCCTCGCTGCGGCGTACTCGCGGCGGGGAGACTGCTCATGAAACTCGGTCTGTCGCTTGCGGCGTGCTCGGTGCTGGCTGGCGCGTCGTTTGTAGCCCTTTCCTACGGCCCGGCCGCGCCCGTTGCCGTGGCGGCATCCGGACAGGTGGCTACGGCGGCCGCCGTCTACTACCCGACGGCTGGCGCGTGGCAGAAGAAGTCCGCGACCGAGCTGGGCATGGACCAGGCGGCGCTCGACGCCGCGGTGCAGTTCGCGCAGTCGCGCGAGTCCGCTCGGGCGATGGATTTCAGCGACCAGGAGCGCATCTTCGGATCGCTGCTCGGCTCGGTGCCGAACATCCGCGCCAAGACCAACGGCGTCGTGATCTACAAGGGCTACGTCGTGGCCGAGTTCGGCGACACGACCTGGGCCGATCCCACCTACTCGGTCGCCAAGAGCATGCTGTCCACGGCGGCCGCCATCGCGGTGCGCGACGGCAAGTTGGCGGGTCTCGACGAGCCCGTGGGCCGCACCGTGAAAGACGGCGGCTACGACACGCCGCGCAACGCGCTCGTGACCTGGAAGATGCACCTGCAGCAGGAAACCGAGTGGGAAGGCGAGATGTTCGGCAAGAAGGACGACTTCGTCGGCACCAAGGCGTTCGGCGAAGGCGAGCGCAAGCCGCGCGAGCTGAAGCGGCCCGGCACGTTCTACGAGTACAACGACGTGCGCATCAATCGCCTGGGCCAGTCACTGCTGCGCACGTTCAAGCAGCCAGTGCCCGACGTGTTCCGGCGCGAGGTGATGGACGTGATTGGCGCCTCGAACACCTGGCGCTGGATTCCCTACCACAACAGCTACGTGGAGGTCGACGGCAAGAAGATGGCGTCGGTGAGCGGCGGAACGCGGTGGGGCGGCGGCGTCTGGATCAACGCCATCGACATGGCGCGCTTTGGCTACCTGTGGCTGCGGGGCGGCAAGTGGGGAGACAAGCAGGTGCTGCCGCCGGCGTACGTGAAGGCGGCCATCGCGCCGAGCCAGCACGGACCTGATTACGGCTACCTGTGGTGGCTGAACACGCAGGGCAAGAACTACCCGGGCCTGCCGGCGAGCGCGTACGGTGCTCGCGGCGCCGGCAGCAACACCATCACCATCCTGCCGGAGCAGGACCTGGTGGTCGTGTGGCGTTGGCACGCGGGGAACGAGGCGGAGTTCGTGAAGCGGGTTGTGGCGGCGATTAAACCGTCGACGATGGTGCGCTAGAGAGGCGAAGCGTCCAGACGACCTTGGTGCTGGGGGCGCTCACCAATTCGCAGTCCGTGCGGCACGTGTTTGAGGGCATGCTCGGGGATCCTTGGATTGGTCACTCGTCCGTCCAACCCTGAGCAAACGACGTGCCCTTTACGGATCTGTCCATTTTGGACCGAAATTGTGACCTGCGCGCTGGCTGCAGGGCCGCCTGATCGCCATAAATTACATGGGCCCGTGGCGTCGAATGTTACACATTCGACATCCACGGGCCCGTTGGTCGTACGCGCCCGACGCGAGGTCAGCAGCTCAGCAGGAGAGGCACTTGTGGTTGTTCCTGGCGCCCAGGCTCTCCAGGTATTTGATGGCGTCCGGCCAAGGCTGCGTGCGCTGCACCGGACCGTTGGCCATGTCCACGGTCGTCTGGCCCTCGCGGTTGACCACCAGCGGGTCGGCGCCCTTCGACACGAGATACCGCAGCATCTCCACGTCGCCGCGCGAGGCCGCGTGATGCATGGCTGAGTTGCCTTCGTGGTCACGGGCGTTCACGTCGGCGCCCGCCACTTCCACCAGATACTTCACGCCGGCCAGCATGCCGCCAGGCGCGAAGCGGTGCGAGTTGCCGGCGAAGCCTTCGCCGTAGCCGACGCCGGTTGACGCCAGCAGCGCCGGCACGCCAGGGCCGCCCACCGGCACGGCCGGTACGCCTGACACGTCGACGATCACGCGGCGGCCTGCGTCACCGAACTCGCCGCGCTCGGGCGGCTTCACGGTGGGGATGTTGGGGTCGGCGCCGTACGACACGAGCAGCTTCATGGCGTCGACGTCGGCGGCGTAGGCCGCGCGCCAGAACGGCGTCGACCCGGTTTCCTCGACGCCCGACTGATCGAAGTTGTAGTTGGAGTACCACACCTTCTTGTTCACCCGGGCGTTGGGGTCGGCGCCCTTGTCGAGCAGCGCCTTCATGTAGTCCAGGTAGCCGAGCGTCTGATTGAGCTGTGCGCGGGGCTGCGGATAGCCGGCGCGCGACGCCCACATCAGGTTGATCGCGGCATAGAGGGGCGCCACGCCGTTCTCGGCCGCCAGGTTCGGATTCGCGCCGCGGTCAAGCAGCGCCTTGGCCAAGTCGTAGTGCCCGTTGATCGTGGCCGTGAGCAGGGCCGACACCTGGTCGCCCTTCTTGGGCTGGTTGACGTCCACCCCCTCATCGAGCAGCGCTATGGCCACGTCGGTGTAGCCCTGGCGCGCGGCAAACAGCAGCGGCGTCATGCCGCCCTGCGTGTGCACCTGTTCGTTGATGAGATAGCCGCGGTCGAGCCCGGGCTTGCGCGGACGGCCGGCCACCGGCGTGCGCGGCGTGGCCGCGCCGCGGGCCGCCGCACCGTTCAGCGTCTCGGGCTTGGCGGCCAGGTTGCGGCCGTCGGGATTCTCGCCGTTGGCGCTGAGCGCCATCAGGTCCACCACCTTGGTGGCGGCGTTCTTGT
>JANORI010000622.1:0-8478 GCA_031415235.1 Acidobacteriota bacterium
CGTCGGCTCCAGGTGATGCTTCACCACAGGGTCTGCACGGGGTAGTCGCTCATCAGCCCGTCGTTCGTGACGACGCCGAGGCCTTCTGCCACGGCTTGCGCGATCAGGATTCGGTCGAACGGGTCCTTGTGGAGCATCGGCCGAGGGCATGGCCGACCGCCGGTGGACCGGTGTCCGCAAGGCTGCGCTCTTTGACAGCCGGCTCAGGGCCACCGCCAGCCTGGTCAAGGCCGTGGAGCTGACGAGCAACGGCCCGCGCGTGTTCGTGAGCGCCTCAGGCGTGGGCTACTACGGCCCCTCGGGCGATGCGCCCATTGCCGAAGACACGCCAGCCGGCCTCGACTTCGTGGCGCGCATGGCCGTGGCCTGGGAAGATGCCGCGGCTCCAGCCGCCGGCGTGGGCCGGCTCGTGCTGTTGCGCACGGGCCTCGTGCTGGGTTCGGCGGGCGCCCTGGCGAAGATGCTGTGGCCCTTCAAGCTGGGGGTGGGCGGGCGTCTTGGCTCGGGCCGTCAGTGGATGCCGTGGATCCACGTGGACGACTGGGCTGCGCTCACCGCGCGCCTGATTACGGAGTCAAGGGCCACGGGTCCCTTCAACCTGACGGCGCCCGAACCCGTGACCAACGCGGATTTCACCCGCGCGCTCGGGCGGG
This sequence comes from Acidobacteriota bacterium, assembly GCA_031415235.1. Lineage (GTDB taxonomy): Bacteria > Acidobacteriota > Vicinamibacteria > Vicinamibacterales > UBA2999 > CADEFD01. The sequence goes on from JANORI010000622.1 coordinate 654, forward strand.
CCCTGCACCGGCCGGTCGTGTTCCCCGTACCGGCATTTGCCTTGAAACTGGCGCTCGGCGAGATGGCCGAGCTGCTGCTCACCGGGCAGCGCGCCGTGCCGGCCAAGGCGCTCGCGCTCGGCTACGACTTCCGCTAGCCAACAATCGACACCGCGCTCGCCGCCGCGCTCCGATCGCCGTAAGCCGGCACCTCGTAGTGAGCCGCGCGTGGTAAATCCTGCGGCGGCGTTTCGATCCTCAGGAGCTCATCATGGTCCTCACTGCGTCCCGGAGCGGAACCGCACGCACGCGCGTTCGTCTCATTCAGTGACCCCACACGGAGGGGGCGCCATGGACCAGACGACCGCCTCCCGCGAGCCAGATGCCTCGCTCGTGACCATCACCACCGTCACCTACGCACTGCACGCGCTGGGGCTGGCCATCGGCGCGTTCGGCGCGGCCTCGGTGGTTGGCTCGTTCGTGTTCGGCTGGCCGTCGATCATCGCGGTCGTCATCAACTACGTGAAACGCGCCGACGCGCGCGGCACGTGGCTCGAGTCGCACTTTACCTGGCAGATTCGCACGTTCTGGTTCGCGATGCTCTGGGCGTTCGTGATCGGCGGCGTGGGCGCGCTGCTTGCCATCGCGCTCGTAGGCTTCGCGATCTGGGCCGTGGGCTTCTTCGTGCTCGGCCTCTGGGCGATCTACCGCATCGCGCGCGGCTGGACGGCGCTGCGCGATCGAAGGCCGGTGCCCACGTCGGCCGTCTAGAATTAGACGGCCGATCGTCACGGGGTCACGATGGTGCCGTGTGATGCCACAACCTGCCACCGAGTACCGATACGCACGAACACGTCGGTGAACCGGAGAACGGCCGAGCCAGTGTTGCCTCGGTAGGTCCCGCTTGCTCGAGTGCGCCCCGTCACGACCGCGGCGTCGCCGAGGAGGCGAACACGCAGATCGTCAACGGCCATCGTTGCGATCTTGCGGTCGCCGGTGACGAACGCTTCGTCGAGGACCTGCTGCCGTGTCAGCACCTTGCCAGTTGGGTCCGTTACGGTCCAATCGGGCGCCAACAGCGCTTCAATAAATGGCCGATCGCCTTTCACCCACGCTGATGCGAGCGTGTGCTCGAGCTCGGTGAGCGAGGCGACCGGATCAGAGTCTTGTCCCACGGAAGCGGCTCCGAGGAGAACGCCGAGCGCCACGACCACGATACTCAGTGGGTGCATCGGTCACCGACATCTTTCGGGTGCGCCATGGTCGCGTCTGAGGAACGCCCACCCACGTCAACAGCGCGGCCCTCGAGGGCGGGTCGGCCGGCCATGGCCGCCACCGGTTGCAACCGGTGCTGCGCGTGCGTGGGCACGCCTGGAGGGGGATCCTCGGCGTCAAGCGTACAGCAGTCCGGTCGCCAGGCGAAAGCAGGACGCAAAAGGGTGGCGTCACCCTGACTAGACGGTCGGTAGTAAGGGCCGGCCCGTGCTTTAGTCTGGCTCCGCATGGAACTCTAAAGACCGCAAAATCGTGAATGAATTTCATGATTCTTGGTGCTTGCGCAGTGTGCGGTCGAGGTGGATAATCGCCGCTCGCGTCCCCTCCCCCCGCGGTGCCTCGCACGGATGAAGCACCAGGCTCCAGGCGCGCCACTGAACCATGACTCTGAACTCCTGGCAGTTCCTCGTCCTTGCGACGAGCGCGGTGCTCGTGCTTCCGCGACTGAGCGGGTGGCCGCGCGTGGCCACCGCGCTGGCGGTGAACCTGATCTTCGCGTGGAGCTACTGGGGCATGGCCGCGATGGCGGTCGCGCTTGGCTACATCGCCGCCGGCTACGTGTGCGCGCGCGTCGTGCGCACCCGCGGCGGCGCGGCCCTCGTGCTCGGCCTCGTGGCGTTGACCACGGCGTTCCTCTACCTGCGCGGCTACCGGCTGGACGGGTGGACCGGCCCGGGCGCGGCGCCCACGCTGCTGGCGTTCACCGGCATCAGCTTCCTCTTCTTCAAGATGGTGCACGTGGTTGTCGACGCGGCCAGCGGATCGATCGATCGCGTCACGCTCGGCAGCTACCTGAACTACTGCCTGAACTTCACGACCGTGCTGATGGGGCCGATCCAGCGGTACCAGGATTTCGTCGCCCAGGAGAACGCGCCGGAGGCGGCCAGTCTCGAAGACCACGTCGACGCCGTCAACCGCGTGCTCCGCGGCCTCCTGAAGTCGTTCGTGCTCGCGCCATTCATCGCCCCTTACGTGCTCGCGCCCGGACGGCCGATCGAGTCGATGGGTGGTGGGACCCTGCTGCTTGCGACCTACGGCTTCTATGTGTTCCTCTACCTCGACTTCTCGGGCTACTGCGACACGATGATCGGCATCGCCCGGCTCATGGGTCTGCGGCTGCCGGAGAATTTCGACCTTCCGTTCCTCTCGCGCAACGTGAGCGAGTACTGGCTCCGGGTGCACCGGTCGCTCACGCTGTGGCTCACCGACTACATCTTCACGCCCGTCTACCTGTGGGCGCTCCACTCGCGGGGTCTCCGCGCTCGGGTATTTCTCGCGCTGGCCGGCAGCCTGATGCTGACGATGTTCGTGGCCGGCGTCTGGCACGGCACGACGCCGAACTTCGCCGTGTTCGGCCTGGTCCACGGCCTGGCGCTCGTGGCCGTTCGCGGCTACGAACAGCTCATGGTGCGGAAGCTCGGCCGGGCGCGGTTCCGCGAGATCACCGGCATGCCGGGCGTGCGGGCGGCCGCCACCGCGCTCACCTACAACTTCACGTCGCTCGCCTACACGTTTTTCGTCCTCGACCTGGGCGAGAGCATGCGCGTGTTCCGACGACTCGCCGTCGCGCTGGCAGGCGCCTCATGACGGTTCGGGTGCGAATCGCTGTGAAGCTCGTCTGGATGGCCGCGCTCGTGGGGATGTTGATTCTGTTCGGTCAGGTGAACCATGTCTTCGTCTATCAAGCGTTCTGATTCCGGCGTCCGGTATCGGCTGCTCGTCCTGGCGCTGGCCGTGGGCTTCTTTGCCGGCGCCCACCTGGTGCTCGAAGCATCGGCGCGCCTGGCCGAGCGCGGCCTCGGCGCGCACCTGTGGAAGGGGCAGGACCATCTCCAGCTGTTCCAGGCGCACAACTACGTGGGACGCGGCCGGTCGCGGCTGCTGATCTCGGGCCCGTCCGAGGCGCGCGAAGGCCTGTTGCCGGAGGAACTCCGTCGGGCGGTCCCGGACGCGAAGCCGTATCAACACGCCCTGAGCAACGGCACCCTCGCAGAAGTGCTGCTCCTGCTGGACTACATCGAGAAGGCATATGGCGAGTCGGCGATTCCCGCGGAGCTGCTGCTCGGCATCACGCCGCGGTTCATCGGCGACATTCAGACGAAGGGGTCGCCGTTTCAGCAGGGCATCAATCTCTACAGTCCGCATTTTCGGGTGGAGGGCCAGGGGCACCCGCCGGCCCTCGTGAGCCGAAACGTCTTCGCTGCAGCGGCCGCTCGCGGCGCACTGCTCGGTGTGCAGCCCGATCGGTATCGGCGTGGGTTGTTCGCTTTGGCGGGCCATGTCGCGACGGTATTTTCTCCGTCGCTGGCGGCCGACCGGCGGTTGTGGGTCCCGATTCGGCCCTCCAAGTACCTCGTGGGTCGCGCGCCGGAGGCCGACACGAAGAACTGGCTCACGACACCGGGCAACTTCTGGGACGCGGTGCACGCCTGGGACCCCGAGCAATCGGCCGAACGCGTCAAGAGCGAGCTTCGCATGCTGCTGACCTTCGCCGCACGGCACGACATGAAGGTCTACGTGGTGAACCTGCCGGAGCTGTCGTTCAATCGCCACCTGTTCCAGCCAGGGCGATACGAAGCCTACCTGTCGATCGTGAAGGCCGCGCTCGCCACGACGCCGTTTCTGGACCTGCGGACGTTCTTGGCCGACGGCGAGTTCTTCGATGACGCACACGCCACCTGGCCGGGCGCGATCCGCCTGTCGCAGACGGTCGGCGAGTTCGTCGGCGCGCAGCGCGGGCACGCTACCGGCGGAAGGCACGACCGATGAGCCTGCCGGACTCGGCAAGATGGCGGTGGTTCGTGCGTGCCGGGGCCGTGGCGGCCGTCGCCGCGCTGTGGTGGTTCACGGCTCGCGAAGACGCCGAGTGGGCGCTGTGGCGCCGGTACAGCGCGTCGCAGGCAGCGCTCAACGTGGCGGGCTCCATCGTGCTGCTCCAAGCCGGCTACGTGCTGGGGTCGCGGCGTGAGCTGCGGCGCCGGCTGCTCGAGATGACCCTCCTCAACGTGAGCCTGGGCCTGCCGGTTGCGCTGCTTGAAGTTCCGGCGCTGCTCGGCCACGACTACGGCCGCACGTTCGGCGTCGGCGCAAACGACACGTGGCTGCAGCTCGCGACGGGCGTCAACCGACGCGACGCCGAGCTGATACACGTGCACAAACCGCACACCCGCTACCGCGGGCGGGTCGTGGGCAATCTCGTCGGTCTCGGCATCCCACACCAGGTTTTGCGCGACGTCGACGTCGCCTACGACCACAACGGCTTTCGCAACGACGAGGACTTCGCGCAGGCCGACGTCGTCGCGATCGGTGATTCGTTCGTGGAGGGCGCCGAGACGCCCCGGGCCGAGACGGTGGGCGCCGAAATCAGCCGGCGCCTGCGCGTACCCGTGGCCAACTTCGGGCAGAGCGGCTATGGCCCACAGCAGGAGCTCGTCGTGCTCGAGCGTTACGCGATACCGCTGTCGCCGAAGGTGGTCGTGTGGTTCTTCTTCGGCGGCAACGACCTCGAGGACGTGGAGTCGTATGAGTGGCGCCGCTCGCATCTCGACGAGCTGATGACGCCGCCGCTCGTTGCCCGCGCGTTCACGCGCAACGCGCTCGTGGCGCTCGCGCGGCTGACCACGCCGGCGCGCCGAGTCGCCTCGGACACGGCCGAGCGGCATGCCTTCACCTTCGCGCGCGCCGACGGCAGCCTCGAAACGATGTACGTGGACCGTGAGGAGTCCGACGTGTTGCCGCTCCAGTGGCAACTCGTGACGGGCACGCTCGCCCGCGCCCAGGAGGTCTCGCGGGCAGCCGGCGCGGAATTGGTGATGGTCTTCATCCCTCGCAAGCTCCGGGTGTACCGAGGCCATCTCCGGGCGGCCCCCGACAGCTACGCCGAGACATGGCCGATGAACGACCTGCCCGATAAGTTGGCGGGCTGGTGCCGTGAACGGGGAATTTCCTTCCTGGATTCCACAATCGCGCTGCGTGCCGCGGTGGCGTCGGGAACGTCGGTGTATCTCCCGGACGACGTGCATTGGAACACCACCGGCCACAGCGTGGTGGCCGAGGCGGTCTCACGCCATCTCGAGGCCAGCGGCCACCTCCACGCCCCGTCAGCCGGAGGGGTCCAGTGAGCATGACGCCTGCGCGCGAAGCGGCCCGTCACGGTGGGGCCACGCTCGACTGGCTGGCACTGGTGCAGGCCTGGAGCACGGCCGACTACTCGAAGGCTATCAGCCTGAGCCGCCGCCTGAAGGTGCTGGCCGCCACGCCGGAGATCCACGAGCGGCTGGTGCCGGTGCGACTGGCGATTCTGAGCAGCGCCACGATCGAGTTCCTGCGGCCGGTGCTCGAGGGAGCGCTGCTGGCGGCCGGACTGAATCCGACCTTGCACGTGAGCCCCTATGGTCAGGTGTCGACGAGCCTCCTGCAGGCGAGTGGCCCCCTCGTGGACTTCGAGCCGCACGTGACGGTCGTGCTGACCGCGTCGCTCCACGTGCCCGGATTTCCCCCGCTCACGGCGTCGCGCGACGAGGTCGAGCGCACCGTTGACGAGGTGTGCCACTCGTTGATCGCCCCGTGCGTCGCGTTCAACGAGCGTACGGGCTCGGAGATCGTCCTGAACAACTTCCATCCGCTTCCCGGCCGCCCGGCCGGCAACTTCGGCGCCAAGCTGCCGGGCGATCCCACGCAGTTCATCCGGCGTCTGAACCTGGCGCTGAGCGACCGGGCCCCGCGCTCGGTGCACATCCACGACCTGGTGTCGCTGGCCGAACGGCGTGGAGTCGATGCCTGGTTCGACGAGCGCTACTGGTACCTGGCCAAGCAGCCCGTGTCGTTCGAATCAGCGGCCGACTACTGCCGGAGCCTGGCGTCGCTCGTCGGCGCTCTGCTCGGTCGCACGAGGAAATGCCTCGTGCTCGATCTCGACAACACGCTGTGGGGCGGTGTCATCGGCGACGACGGCGTGGCCGGGATTCAGATTGGAGAGGGCACCGCCCTGGGCGAGGCCTTCAAGGCATTCCAACAGTACGTGCTCGCGCTGAAGCAGCGGGGCGTGCTGCTCGCGGTCTGCAGCAAGAACGACGACCGCATCGCCAGATCCGCGTTCACCGATCACCCGGAGATGGTGCTCCGGCTCGAGGACTTCGTAGCGTTCAAGGCCACGTGGCGGCCGAAGTCGGAGCAGCTGCGGGCGATTGCCGCGGAACTCGATCTGCCGCTCGAGGCACTCGTCTTCGTCGATGACAACCCCGCAGAGCGCGACGAAGTGGCCCGGGCCCTGCCGGAAGTCGCCGTGCCTGACCTTCCCGACGACCCTGGCGCCTTCCTTCGCGCCCTCGACGCTGCGGGGCTGTTCGAAATGGTCACCCTGACGGCGGAAGACGTCCAGCGAACCGCGACGTATCAGGTGCGGCGGCAGTCGATCGAGGCGGCAACCGGAACGACCGATGTGGGCGCGTACCTGGCCTCGCTCGACATGACAGCCATGGTGCGTCCCTTCGAGCCGATGGCGTTCGAGCGCATCACGCAGCTCGTGAACAAGACCAACCAGTTCAATCTCACGACGCCACGGGTGGTGCTTGCCGAGATCCAGCGGCTGGCCTCCGACCCGGCCGCCATCACCCGCACGGTCCGCCTGCGAGACCGCTTCGGGGATCACGGGCTCATCAGCGTGCTCTACGGCCACGTGCAGGCCGATTGCCTCGTGGTCGACGCATGGCTCATGAGCTGCCGCGTGCTCGGGCGGGGCGTGGAACGGTTGCTGTTGAACGAGCTGCTGGCCTCGGCCTGCGCGCGCGGCATGCAGATGATCGTCGGCTGCTACAAGGCCACGAACCGAAACGAACTGGTCCGAGGGCACTACGACAGTCTGGGTTTCTCGCGCTATTCCGGCGGCGATGCGATCGGATCCCCCGGCGCCGAGGTGTGGCGCCTGATGGTCGCCGGCGCCGTGCCGCTCGAGACCCACATCGCGACGCAGGACTGATTGTCAGAAGGTATGGCCGCCATGAAGCACGAACAGATCCTCGAGCAGGTGAGCCGGATCGTCGCCGAGACGCTCGACATCGACGACCTCAGGCTCGACCCGGCCATGTCCGCCGCGGACATTCCCGGGTGGGACTCGCTCACGCACGTGCAGATCATGGTGGCGGTGGAGCGCGCGTTCGGCATCCGCTTCCGCACGGGGGATATCGCCGGCATGGCCACTGTGGGCGAACTGGTGACCCGCGTCGAGGCGCGGTTCACGCGCCACTGATTTGCAGGCGTGACGGGCATGGCCGACATGCCGTCACGTGTGGCGCCATGACGTTAAAGCGTCAAGACGTTGTGCCGCGCCGAGCCACCTAGGGTGCCACTTGCTCACGCTGGCACGTGAAGCTGGGAAGGAAGGTTGGTGGACCAGAACCGCGCGTGTTGGAACCAGCTCATCCCGTGGCTGCGTCGGCTCCAGGTGATGCTTCACCACAGGGTCTGCACGGGGTAGTCGCTCATCAGCCCGTCGTTCGTGACGACGCCGAGGCCTTCTGCCACGGCTTGCGCGATCAGGATTCGGTCGAACGGGTCCTTGTGGAGCATCGGC
>JANORI010000623.1:0-9928 GCA_031415235.1 Acidobacteriota bacterium
GCTCAGGGCAGGCCCCTTCGACAAGCTCAGGGCAGGCCCCTTCGACAGGCTCAGGGCAGGGGGGGCGAGCTTTCACGCAGCTGGCTTACGCGCGTCGAGGCGAGATCACGCCCGAGATGGCGTTCATCGCTGCGCGCGAGGGCCTGCCGGCCGAGTTCGTGCGCGACGAGGTGAAGCGCGGCCGCGCGATTATCCCCGCCAACCTCAATCACCCGGAACTCGAGCCGATGATCATTGGGCGCAACTTCCTCGTGAAGATCAACGCCAACATCGGTAACTCCGCCGTGTCTTCGTCGATCGAGGAGGAAGTGGAGAAGCTGCGCTGGGCGACGCTCTGGGGCGCCGACACGGTGATGGACCTCTCGACCGGGAAGAACATCCACGAAACGCGCGAGTGGATCCTGCGCAACTCGCCAGTGCCGATCGGCACCGTGCCGATCTACCAGGCGCTCGAGAAGGTGGGCGGACGTCCCGAGGACCTCACCTGGGAGGTCTATCGCGACACGCTCGTCGAACAGGCCGAGCAGGGTGTCGACTACTTCACGGTGCACGCCGGCGTGCTGCTGCGCTACATCCCGATGACGGCCAACCGCATGACCGGCATCGTGTCGCGCGGCGGATCGATCATGGCGAAGTGGTGCCTGGCGCACCACCAGGAGAGCTTCCTCTACACGCGCTTCCGCGAGATCTGCGAGATCATGCGCGCCTACGACGTGAGCTTCTCGCTCGGCGACGGGCTGCGTCCAGGCTCGATTGCCGACGCCAACGACGAGGCGCAGTTCGCCGAGCTGAAGACGCAGGGAGAGCTCACGTCGATCGCGTGGGAATACGACGTGCAGGTGATGAACGAGGGCCCCGGCCACGTGCCCATGCATCTCATCAAGGAGAACATGGAGAAGCAGTTGGAGTGGTGCCACGAGGCGCCGTTCTATACGCTGGGGCCGCTCACGACCGACGTCGCGCCGGGCTACGACCACATCACCTCGGCCATCGGCGCCGCGATGATCGGATGGTACGGCACGGCGATGCTGTGCTACGTCACGCCGAAGGAACACCTCGGGCTACCCAACAAGGACGACGTGAAAGTGGGCGTGATCGCCTACAAGATCGCCGCGCACGCCGCCGATCTGGCCAAGGGGCATCCGCGGGCGCAGGTATGGGACGACGCGCTCAGCAAGGCGCGCTTCGATTTTCGCTGGGAAGACCAGTTCAACCTGGCCTTGGACCCGGTGACGGCGCGGGCCTACCACGATGCCACCTTGCCGGCGCAGGGCGCCAAGGTCGCCCACTTCTGCTCGATGTGCGGCCCCAAGTTCTGCAGCATGGAGATCACCCAGCAGTTGCGGCGCGAAGCGGCCCAGGGCATGGCCGACAAGAGCGACGAGTTCCGGAAGCTGGGCGAGATCTACGTCGCCTCCAAGGCGTAGGGGGTCGATTGGGGTCGATGTACTGAACGGTGGGCCCCGTCTCGGCGGGACGCCGTCATGCTGGCACACCACCGGCTGAGGAGGATAGTCCGTGGAGTTTCCTGGATGTACGGTTGGGTTGTTGCTGCTCGGCGCCGTCGTGACCTCGGCACAGGACGTGCCGCCCCCGGCGGCGCAGATTGCCGGCGCCGTGTTGGCGGCGCCGGAAGACCGCCGCGCTGGCGCCATGGTGTTTGGCTGGGATGCCATGGGCAAGGTGATCCCTTTGCGCCCCGGCACCAACGACCAGGTGTGCGTGGCCGACAATCCGAAGGTGGAAGGTTTCAACGTGGCCTGTTACCACAAGGACCTCGACCCCTTCATGGCCCGCGGCCGGGTGCTCACGACTCAGGGCGTCACGGAAGACAAGGAACGCGACGGCACGCGGTGGAAGGCGAGAGCGGAGCCTCGCTAGCGCTAGCGTGGTGGCGCAGGTGCGGCCGGCAGCGGCACAATCTGAATCAGCGTCGGGAAACGCTCGGGCCGCTGTCCGGGCCTGGGATTGGGATAGCCCGCCGAGCCGCTGAACGTGTAGTCCTTCACCGTCACGCTCGGCGGAAAGGCCATCGTCTCTTCCCGGAACCTGCCGATCTCGAAGACGTGGGTCGGCGGCACCTCGAAGACGAGGTTGCCCTTCTCCTTCAGCACGGTGCGGTAGTAGTTCACCATCTCCGCAAACGGCGAGCCCACCCCGTAGATGTAATAGCGCTGGCCGCGTCCCGCGTCGTACGAACGCAGGTAGACCGCCGTGGGATAGACGGGAAAGCCCAACTGCGCCTCCGTGGGCGCCACCTCGGTGCCGGGTGCGGCCGCGGGCTGCCCTGGCGCTGGTGCCGTGGGTGCCGGAGCGACGACGGCGGGCGGCCGTTGCGCCGGAACCTGGCGAGGCGCGGAGGCCGGCTGGCCGGGCTGCGGAAACGGCTGCGGCGTCTGCGCGCTGACGACTGCTCCGGCGCAGGCCGCGAGCAGCGTGACGAGTCTGGTGCGACGCGGGTGCTGAGCCATGCCCGTATTATAGAACCCGCATGTCGCAGCCACTCGAGCAGTTCTGCCAGGCCCACGAATCCTGGCTCCACGACGTCATCGACGCGCTGGTGTCGATCGAGTCGCCCACAGACGACAAAGCCGCCGTCGATCGCTGTGGCGCCGAATTCAGGGCCCGCGCGTCGGCCGCGGGCCTGCGAGTGCGCATCGAACCGCGTCCCGACGCTGGCGACCATACGGTGGCCGAGATCGGCGAGGGTGGCCCGCGCATCCTGCTCGTCGGCCACGTCGACACGGTGTGGCCACACGGCCAGATCGCGCGCATGCCGCTCGAGCGGCGCGACGGCAAGCTCTGGGGGCCGGGCACGCTCGACATGAAGGTGGGCGTATCCATGGGCCTGCTGGCCACGCGCGCGGTCTTCGAGACGCTGCGCCCGGCCGCAGGACGGGTCGCCATGCTCGTGACCTCCGACGAAGAGACCGGGAGCGACACCTCACGCGCGCTGATAGAAGCCGAGGCGCTCGCCAGTGACGCGGTGCTGGTGCTCGAGCCGGCGCTCGCCGGCGGCCCGCACAAGACCAGCCGCAAAGGGATTGGGCAGTACCACCTGGCCGTCACCGGCGTGGCGGCGCACGCCGGGGTCGACCCGCGCAAGGGCGTGAGCGCGATTCGTGAACTGGCGAGACAGATTCTGGCGCTCGAGGCGCTGCACGACCTCGATCGCGGCGTGTCGGTGAACGTGGGCGTCGTGACCGGCGGCACCCGCCCCAACGTGGTGGCCGAAGAAGCGCACGCCGTGGTCGACGTGCGCGCGCCGTCGCTCGACGAGGCAGCGCGGGTGGATGCAGCGTTCCGCGCGCTGCGGCCCATCCTGCCGGGCGCGCGGCTGGCCATCACCGGCGGCTTCGAGCGACCGCCGATGGAGCGGTCAGCCGGGGTGGCCGCGCTCTACGCCCACGCGCAGGCGGCGGCCGCGTCGCTCGGGCAGACGGTGCGGGAGGGCGGCACCGGAGGCGGCTCGGACGGCAACTTCACGGCTGCGCTCGGCGTGCCCACGCTCGACGGTCTGGGCGCCGTTGGTGACGGCGCGCACGCACTGCACGAACACGTGGAGCTCGACCGGCTCGTGCCGCGCACGGCGTTGCTGGCGGCCCTGATCGCGCGGCTGCTGTCGCCCGACGGCGTGCTGCCGCCGCGCTGACCCGACGCTGGCGCCTCAGGCGCCTTTGCGGCGGACTTCGTCGCGCCAGTACGCCAGCAGCGTATCGAGCGTGCCGTCGAGCGAGTGGGTGGGTGTCCAGCCCGTGTCGGCCGTGAGCTTGGCGTGGCTGCCGAGCACGATCGGCGTGTCGGCCGGACGCATGCGCGCGGGGTCGGTCGCCACCGTGACCGGGAGCGAGACGCGCGCCACCAGTCCGTCGAGTACCTGGCGGATCGAGATCGTGCGTCCGGCGCATACGTTGTAGGTGTGTCCGGCCCGGCCCGTCGCCATGAGGGCCACATACGCCCGCACCGTGTCGCGCACGTCGCTGATGTCGCGCTGTGCCTCGAGGTTGCCCACCGACAACACCGGCGGCGCCAGACCTGCTTCGATGCGCGCGAGTTGGCGCGCAAATCCCGCCGCCGCAAACGCCGGCGACTGCAGCGGGCCGATGTGGTTGAACGAGCGCGCCACGAGTGTCGGAATGCCGTGCTCGCGCCAGGCACCGAGCGCCACCATCTCTTGAGCGAGCTTGCTCGTGCCGTAGGGCGTGTTCGGCGCGACGGGCGAGTCTTCGGTGAGTGCCTCGGCTGAAGGCTGATAGATCGTCGCCGACCCAGTCACGAGCACGCGGCACGACAAGCCGCTGGCGTGCATCGCGTCGAAGAGATTCGACGTGCCGACGACGTTGGCGGCAAGGGTCTCTTCGGCGTTGGCCCACGAGTCGCCCACGTGAGCCACGCCGGCCAGGTGGTAGATCGCCGAGGGACGTGCCACCGCGATGGCGGCATCGATGGTCGCGCGGTCGAGCAGCTCCACGGCGGCCCACGCCACGCCCGGTACGTCGGGGTGCCCCATGTCTGGCCGGTACCAGCCCACGACCGGCCCCGACGGCATGAGGGCGCGCAGCAGGTGCTGCCCCACGAAGCCGGCCGCGCCGGTGACGAGCACGGCGCCGGTGCTCACCGGCCAGCGCCCCCGCCGAAGTTGCCGAAGAAGTTCGAGAACGTGCCGATCCCCGCGAGCGTGAAGCCCAGGTTGAAGCGCCGGTCCTTGGGGAAGGACGTGTTGCCGTAGGTCCCCGGGTTGTACTGTTGGAACTCGATCACGATGCCGCAGCACTGCGCGTTGTAGAAGGCCATCACGCGCTGCTGGATGACGACGTCGCGCTGGATGTCCCAGTTCAGGGAGTAGTCGCCCCCGAGGCGCCCCTCGAGCAGCGACACATGGGTGGATCCGTTCACCGAGTTGGTCGGAAAGAACGACGACAGGCTGCGGCTCCAAGCCAGCGCCACTCGTGCCGCCGGCCGGCCGTAGTCGCCGGCCGTCGACACCGAGAGCATCTTCTTCGTGGCGTAGTCGTACTCCGCGCGCACCGAGGCGCCGAGCGCCTGCACCGGCTGCGTGCGCACCTGCATGGAGACCGGCGAGTAGTTGCTGGGTGGGCGCCCGCCGCCGGCGTCGATGTAACTCGAAGAATAGGCGCTGTCGAACGAGCTGGCGCGCTGGTTCGTGTAGTAGGTCTGCGTGACGCTGGCCGTCAGTAGCTCGCGTGGGGCGCCTGCCAACGCCGACGCCGCTGGTGTCTTCGGGGCCTTGCGCACGAGCACCCGGTTCGTGAGGCCGTAGGTCATGCGCGTCACGCCGCCTACCACGCGGTCGTACGAGCTACCGAGCAGCACCACCCGGTCTTCGCCGTCAATCGCGGTGATGCGTTGCACCGAGAAGGCGGGCTCGATGACGTGCTTCAGCCGGTCGGCTAGAAAATTATTGGGCGTGTAGACCTTGCTGAAGACGGGCCCCAGGACGTCGGCACGCAGGTCGGCGTAGCGGCGGGTGTACGGCACGTCGCTTTGCCGTCGGTTGACCAGGCTTTCGCTGTACCGCGTCGTGCGATACGAGACGTTGAGGTTGGCGTTCAAGAACGGCAGCGAGCTGATCGGAGCGCGTAGCGTAGGTGTGAGATCGAGTTTGGAGAGACTGCTGTCGATTATCTGGGCGCCGTTCCTCTGAATGTAGGTGGGGCGCGACGCTTCGGACTGCAGCGCGAAGTACACCGGCAGCCGGCCCAGGCGCCGGTTCGACACCGACGCGACGAGACTCGGCAGCGAGCCGGAGACGATCGACTGCGTGGGACTGAAGAAGATCTGGTTCCGCGTGCCGGTGAGCGACGCGTTCAGGAACTGCCACGAGCCGGCCACGCTGCCAGTGACGGTGCTCTGGCTCTGCGTGGCGTTGTAGATGTCGCGGCTGTAGAGATTGTTCACCTGGAAATTCGAGGAGTAGTCGATGCGCGCCCGGCCCTTCAACCTGAAGGGCAGATCTTCGGAGATGCCGCCGTTCACGAGCACGCTGCGCGACGCTGGCAACTGGAAGCCGTTGACGGTGGCGGCCTTCTGGCTCAAGCGGTACGCCCGCAGCGTGCCGGTGGAGGTGGGCGTGCGCACACATCGGTACTCGGCGCCGTATCCCTGCCCGGTCGCCGTGAACCAGTCGTGCAGCACACTCAGATCCTGGCTGCGCGAGATGGCCCAGAAGAAGGCGTTGCTGATCGACTGGCCCTGGAATGTGGAGCGCCCATAGGAGGGCAGCAGGAACCCGGTGGCGCGGTCGTCGTCCTGGATGGGGTAGTACAGAATCGGCAGGTAGAAGATCGGCACGCCCTTGACCTGCATCACGGCGTTCTTGAGCACGGCGTAGTCGCCCACGTTGATGGTGATCGACCCGGCCACGAGTTCCCAGCGAGGCGTGGGCTGCACGCAGGTGGTGAATCCGCCTTTGCTGACCTTGTACCGATCCTCACCGGTCTTCTCGAGCAGTTCGCCGTAGAAATATACGTCGGGCTCGAGGGCCCCGAACATGCTCGTGTTGGCGCGCCCCCCGATCGACGCGAGGCCCGAGGCCGTGTAGAACGTGCCCGTGCCGGCGCGCGTGTTGAAGACGACGCGCTCGGCGGCGATGCGCGAGGTGGCCGTTTCATAGAGCACGTTGCCCGAGGCTTCGAGGCGGTGGGTGTCGGGGTAAAGGTCAACGACGTTGGCGTAGAATTTCTGGCCCTTCACGTCACCGTTCTCGAGCTCGACCTGACCGGTGAAGCGCCAGTGCCCTGCATCGATCTGCTCGATGCGGAACTGCTTGCTGTTATAGCCGGGGACCTGCGCCGACGCGACCGCGGCGTGCAGGGCGGCGAGAAGCGCGGTGCAGACGAGCAGGCGAGGCGTCATGCGGTGGCCACGGCGCGGCGAGACTCGAAGGATATCACGCGCTCTCGAAGCCACCGGCGACGAGCGCGGCGCGTAGCGGACCCACGAGATAGATCGATCCGGTGAGCAGCACCGGCGCCGGTAACGCGAGCGCATGCGCCACAGCACTCGCCGGTGCGGCGACCACGTCGACCACCAGATCCGCGGGTCCGAGCGCCGCCACCTGAGCCGCCAGTGCAGCAGGCGCGGTCGCCCGAGGCAGGTTGGCGGCCGTGACGACCACCCGACGCACGTACGGCAGCAGCGGGCCCAGCACCCCCGCGACGTTCTTGTCGACCATCACCGAGGTGACCAGGGTGAGGCCAGAGGCACCGGTCTGACCGAGGTACTCGGCCAGCGCTCGGGCGCCGGCGGGATTGTGCGCGGCATCGATGAGCACGCGCGCGCCACTGGCCGGATGTCGCAGCCATTCCAGGCGGGCCGGCCATCGCACCTCGGCCAAGGCGGCGCTGACGGCCTGGGACGGCACCTGTGTGCCGGTGACCGCGCCAAAGGCCTCGAGCAGCCGGATGGCGACAAGCGCGTTGCCGGCCTGATGCGCGCCCGCGAGCCCCAGGCGGACCGGGCCGTACTCGGCCACGGGCGTGCGCGCCGTCAGCTCGACGTGTCCGCGGTCGAGCGCTGCCGACACGAACGTGTCTTGCCGCGCGCGCGTCACGCGGGCGCCCGCATGCCGGGCCATGCCTTCGATGACGTGCAACGCCTCGTCAGGCACGTCGCCGACCACGAGCGGAACCCCGGGTTTGGCGATGCCGGCCTTCTCGCGTGCGATTGCCGCGATGGTCGTGCCGAGATGGCGCTCGTGATCGAAGTCGATGGTGGTGATGGCGGCGGCCACGGGAGTCACGACGTTGGTGGCGTCGAATCGGCCGCCGAGGCCCACTTCGATGACCGCGACGTCCACGCACGCATCGGCGAAGATCAGGAACGCCGCGGCCGTGGAGACCTCGAAGAACGTCGGCACACCGGCCAGCGCGCCCCGGGCAACCAGCGCGTCGACCGCCGCGAACACACGGGCGAGAGCGCCGGACAGCACCGCGTCGCTCACCGCTTCGCCACCAATCGCGATGCGCTCCGCCACACGGACCAGGTGCGGCGACGTATAGCGGCCCACGGTGTAGCCGGCGCGCACCAGCGCCGCACTCGCCATGGCGGTCGTCGAGCCCTTGCCGTTGGTGCCGGCGATGTGCAGCGACGGCCAGGTGCGATGGGGCTGGCCCAGCTCGACCAGCAGCGTCTGCATGGTCCTGAGTCCGAGCTTGATGCCGAAGTGTTCGAGGGCGAACAGCCGCTCGACGGGCGTCATCAACAGGGACTCCAGGCTAGCGGCTGGCGGCAAGCGCGCGATCGGGCCACATGAAACGCAAGAGCCGCCCGATTGTGCCCTTCATGTCCCGGCGGTCGACGACGAGGTCGAGTTGGCCGCGTTCGAGCAGGAACTCGCTGCGCTGAAAGCCGGGCGGCAGCTTCTGACGGATGGTCTGTTCGATGATGCGCGGCCCGGCAAAGCCGATGAGCGCCTTCGGTTCCGCGAGGATGCAATCGCCGAGCATCGCGAAGCTGGCCGTGACGCCTCCGGTCGTGGGGTCGGTCAGGACCGACAGAAAGGGAAGCTGCGCGCGGTCCAGCCGGGCGAGGGCCGCCGACACCTTGGCCATCTGCATCAGCGAGAGCGCGCCCTCCATCATGCGAGCGCCGCCCGAGCACGACACGATGATGACGGCGATCCGGCGTTCGAGCGCGTGCTCGATGGCCCGCACGAGCTTCTCGCCCATCACGACGCCCATGCTGCCGCCGATGAAGCCGTATTCCATAGCCGCGACGACGGCTGGAATGCCCTCGATGGTGCCAGCGCCCACCAGCAGTGCATCCTTCATGCCGGTCGACTTTCGGCTGGCTGCGAGCCTGGCGGCGTAGGGCTTGGTATCGGTGAACTCGAGCGGGTCGTTCGAAGCGAGCCCCGCGTCGTGCTCCACCCAATGCTCGTCGTCAAACAGGGTGCGTAGACGATCGGCGGCCGTGAGACGGAAGTGGTGCGCGCACTTGGGGCACACACTGAGCGTCCTCACGAGATCCTTCGTGTAGATGATGGTGTCGCATTCCGGACACTTGACCCAGAGCCCCTCGGGCACTCGGCTCGAGGCCGTGGGCGCCACCATGGGCTTGCGGGTCTTCTTGAACCACGCCATACCTCGCCAGTGTAACAGTCCGCTAGCGGCGGGTGCGAGGCACGTAGTAGCGGGTGCCGTGGGTCAGGCTCTGCACCTGTTTCAGCAGATCGTCAAGGGCGTCGTCGTCGTGCTCGGGGTCGAACTGCGAGGTCTCCACCACCAGCAGGGGCGTCGCGGTGTAGTGAAAGAAGTAGTGCTGGTAGGCTTCGTTGAGTTCGCGCAGGTACTCGGCGTCGGGGCGGGGCGTGTCGTCCTCGGATTCGTGGTCGCGGGCGGCGGCCCGCGCCAGCACCACGTCGGTCGGCACCTGCAGGTAGACGACGAGGTCCGGGGGCGGCACGTCCTTCACCAGCAGGTCGAAGAGCCGCTGGTAGATGAAGAGCTCGTTGTCGTCGAGGTTCAGGAACGCGAAGATCTTGTCTTTGTCGAAGACGTAGTCGCAGACCGTGGTCTGCTGGAACAAGTCGGCCTGCCGCAGGGACGAGAGCTGACGATGACGGTTGAGCAGGTAGAAGAGCTGCGCCTGCAAGGCCGCGCCCGGGCGATTGGCATAGAAATCGGGAAGGAAGGGGTTCTCGGCCCGCTCGAGCACGGCAGTGCCCTCGAGTGTTGCGGCGAGCCGCTCGGCCAGCCTGGTCTTGCCCGAGCCGATGGGGCCGTCAATGGCGAGGTAACGGAAGGCCACGGGGAGGCGAGTATAGCAGCCCCCTTCGGGCGGCGGCGAGGGCGCGGCCTGCGTGGTAATGTGATGGGCAACCCGGAGAGTCAACGCCTGTGAAAATCGACCGTCTCGACGTGCGGCTGCTCCGCCTGCCGCTGGCCCACTTCTTCGAAACCAGTTT
>JANORI010000624.1:0-2241 GCA_031415235.1 Acidobacteriota bacterium
CGACCATTCTGCTCGTGGAGGACGACCCGGAAGTGCGGAGCCTCTTCTCGCGCTTCCTCGGCAAGGCCGGCTACGCGGTGATCGAAGCCGCCGACGGCCGGGACGCGCTCGAGATCTTCGACGCCCGGTGCGACGACATCGACCTGGTCATCACCGACGTCGTGATGCCCAACGTGAGCGGCCCGGCACTGGCCAGTGCCCTGCGCGCGCGGCGTCCAGGTATCAAGGTGCTCTACGTGTCGGGTTACGCCGACCAGCTCGAGGCCGGCGTAGCGACGGGTCCCAACGCGACGCTGCTGCACAAACCCGTCACCCGCAGCGTGCTGGTTGATGAAGTCGCGGCGCTGCTGCGCGGCACGCCGCCGACGTGAGACGCGACGGCAGGCGGCGTCCGGCATCGCCCTGCTGCTGGCCAGCGCCGACGACGGAGGCGAACCAGCCGGCCTGGTAGGCGAGGTAGTTCAGTCGCGCCGTCGCGCCCGGCGTCATCGGCGACTGGGCGGCAAGGTCACGGTGTAGAGTTCGCGCCCGTCGCGATTGTGCAGGCTGGCGCGCAGCGCGTCGGTCTTCGCCTCCACCACCAGGCGTCCGAAGAACTGCAGTCCGTCGCTCGGCGGGCGATTCGGCTTCATGCCGTCGGGAACACCCAGGAACCGCACCTCGGGACCAAACGTCGGATCGAGCGCGCTGGGACCGAAGGTACCGGCGTGCAGTGGCCCGGCCACGAACTCCCAGAACGGATCGAACTCAGTGAAACGCGCGCGCGACGGATCGTAGTGATGGGCCGCGGCGTAGTGCACGTCGCCGGTAATCCACACGACGTTGTCGATCTGCTCGTCGCGGATGAAGCGGAGTAGATCCGCGATCTCGAGTTCGCGCCCGAGCGGCCCGCCGGCATCCCCCTGGGCCACGGCCTCGAAAAACGACGGAGCGTCGCGCACGACCAGGCCAATCGGCAAGCTGCTCGCCATGACCTTCCAGCGCGCCGTACTGGCGACGAGCGACCGTTTGAGCCACGCCAGTTGGGCCGCGCCCATGTGCGCCGTGGCCTCCGACATCACGGCTTGCCGGTTCTCGCTGTTGGACCCGCGGTAGCTGCGCAGATCGAGCAGGAACACCTCGACCGGGCCATATCGGACGGACCGGTAGAGCCGCTCGGGATCCACGCCGTCGGTCGGCAGCGGCGTGTACTCGATGCAGGCCTGGCGCGCGTGCGCGGCCTGCAGCGCCACCGACTTGATCGCAAAACGCCCGTCGTCGTCCTGGCGCCGCTCGGGATACCAGTTGTCGCGCACCTCGTGGTCGTCCCACACGGTGAGCTGCGGCACGGCAGCGTTGAACCGCCGCATGTGCGCGTCTTGCAAGTTGTAGCGGTAATTGCCGCGATACTCGCCGACCGTCTCGGCGACCTTGCTCTTGGCCACGCTCGTGAGATTTCGCCAGCGCGAGCCGTCGTCGAGCGTCACCTCGGCCACGATCGGCGCGTCGGCGTAGATCGCATCGCCGAGATTCACGAACAGGTCGGGCTCGACGCCGAGCATGCTGGCATAGGTCTTCATGCCGCCGTGTGCGAGGTCAAGTCCCCAGCCCTGTCCCGCGGTATCGGCCGAGAACACGATCGACACGTCACGCCCGCCTGGTGCAGGCGCCGTCGTGAGCTGCCCCGCCGACGGTTCGCTCCAGCGGTGCAGATCGCTCAGGTCCTGAAAGAGCACCCGGTAGAAGACGCGCTGCCCGCGCGGCAGATCGGAGAGGTGCACGCGCGCCGTGAAGTCCGAGCCCTCGAGCGCCGCCGGCCCCACGACGCGCCTCGCCCCAGCGAACGTGTCAGTCGTGGCGTACTCCACCGCCATCCTGGCGGCCCGATCGGCCCGTGCCCAGATCACGGCGGCGTCGTCGCCCACGAGCGTCGAGGCCACGCCGTCGGTCACGACGGGACGCACCGACGCGCCCATCGTCACCGCGGGCGCTTGCCCGAACACGCCGCGCGACGTCAGGCCGAACGCGGCGGCGCCGCCGCCGGCCGCCAGGACCCGCAAGAGCCGCCGTCGATCGATGTCGATTCGCCGCACTCGGCACCTGCCGTCACCAGCCGCGAGCACCTGGCCTCTAGAAGGAATACTTGATCGCCAACTGGATGATCCGGCCGTCCTCGGCAATCGTGATCTGGCCAAACGGCGCCGTGCCGAACGTGCCGCTCGGATTCCTGAAGCGCGCCTGGTTCCACACGTTGAACCCTTC
>JANORI010000625.1:0-2304 GCA_031415235.1 Acidobacteriota bacterium
CGGCGATGAACGAAGGGCAGTTCCTGGTGGAGTACGCGTCGGGCAAGAACGCGGAGGTGTATCCCGAGGGCTCAGGCGTCCTGCTGCAGAAGGGGCAACGCGCCCGCCTCAGCTATCACCTGCACTCGATCGGCGAAGCGACGCTGGCCGAAGTGGAGCTTGGCGTGAAGCTCTATCCAAAGGGCTACGTGCCCAAGCACATCCGCTGGTCGAGGCAGCTGGCGCAGCCAACCACGCCAATCGATATTCCAGCCAATACCGTAGCCCGCAGCGACGGCTACACCATTCTCCACAAGCCGGCGCGCCTCATCGCGTTCCAGCCGCACATGCACAACCTCGGGAAACGACAGTGCCTCGAGGTGATCTACCCGACCTCGGGCACACGCACCACCACCGAGATGCTGAACTGCGCCGACTTCAACAACAACTGGCACCTCACCTACAACTACGCCGAGGATGCGCAGCCGCTGGTTCCGGCCGGCACGATCCTGCACAACATCCAATGGCACGACAACACCAAGACCAATCGTCGCGCGATGGATCCGAAGAACTGGGTCGGCGATGGGCAGCGGACCATCGACGAGATGGGCTTCTTCTGGATCGGCTGGGTCGAGCTGACGGACGAGGAATACAAGACGCAGCTCGACGCGCGGAAGGCCGCACAGCAGCGCACCTCTGACCCACAGCCGCAGCCGCGCTGACCCTCGCAAGGACGGAATCCATGACGCTCGAAGTCCGAAACGCGACCGGCGTGATCGTCGCGGCGTTGCTGCTCGGTGCGGCGCCGGGGCCGCGCGCGCAGCATCCGGAGTTCACCAACAACTTCAAGTACAACCGTGGGCAGGCCATTCAGCCGATCTTCGAAGGCTGGTCGTGGGCGCCGGACGGCAGCGTCAACATGCACTTCGGTTACTTGAACCGCAACTACGCCGAGCAGCCAGAGATCGTCATCGGCGCCAACAACCGGATCGAGCCTGGCGGGCCAGATCGCGGCCAGCCGACCTTCTTCTACCGCCGCACCAACCGCAACCTGTTCACCATCAACGTCCCGAAGTCGTTTGGGCCACGTGAGGAACTGGTCTGGACGGTCACGTTCAACGGCCACACGGAGCGGGCCATCGGCTGGCGGCAAGCCGAATGGGAAATCGAACCGGCGGGCGGCGCCACCACCGGCGGCAGTACCGCTCCCGAACGGCTGACCAACACACCGCCGGCGTTGACGATCCAACCGCTGGCGGCCGTCACGCTCCCGGCCGGTGCCACCCTGGCGGTGGTCATCCAGGACGACGGGCTGCCCAAGCCGCGGCCGCGCGCCAATCCCGCGGTCGGTCAGGAAACCCCACCGACGTTGCAGGGCGGCACCAGCGCCCCTGTCAACGTCCCGCTGGTAGCGGAGCGCCGGCCCGCCGCTGGCGCTCCGGCGGATCGACCGCTCGGAATGGTCGTGTCGTGGATGGTCTGGCGTGGTCCCGGCGACGTGAGCTTCGAACCGCGCTACGCCCAGCCCAAGGACGGCACGGCTCAGACCCAGGCCACCTTCAGCGTGCCTGGCGGGTACGTCCTGCGGGCGACGGCTGACGACGGGGCGGCCGCGACGCATGCACACGTCGCCATCAAAGTCTCCGCAGGCACGGCGACGACCGGCGGACGCTGACCTCACACCTGAACGGCGAGGTCAGAGTTGAGGCTGTCTCGCGTCCTGGCACTGCTGGTCGCGTCGGCCCTCGGGGCCACGCTCCTGACCGGTTTCTGGCGCGGCCTGCCGGAACTGGCGGTGACGACGCGGCCGAACCAGGTCGCCGAGGACGGCTTCACGTCGTCGACCACGTGTCGCGCCTGTCATCCCGACCAGTACGCCTCCTGGAACGCGTCCTACCACCGCACGATGACGCTGGTGGCAGGGCCAGGCGCGGTGCGCGCCGATTTCGACGGCGTCACGGTGGCGGACGTGCACGGCCGCCCGATGAGCCTCGCCATCCGCGACGGACGCTACCTGGCCACCTTCGACGATCCCGATTGGGATGGTCGTGGCACCGCCCCCCCGCGCATCGAGCGCGAAGTGGTCATGACGACCGGTTCGCATCACCAGCAACTCTACTGGTATGCGACCGGACAGGGCCGGCTGCTCGGACAGCTGCCCGGCGCCTACCTGCTCGAGGAGAAGCGCTGGATTCCGCGGCGCATGGCGGTGCTCCACCCCCCTGGCGACCCGGTGTTCTCGGAGACCGGCCATTGGAACAGCATCTGTATCGCCTGCCACACGACCCATGGCAAGCCGCGCTCGAGCAGCCCGTTGGGATCCGA
>JANORI010000626.1:0-1882 GCA_031415235.1 Acidobacteriota bacterium
ATCTCGAACAACACCACGCCGAACGACCATACGTCCGCCCGCCGATCGACCGTGCGCCCCTTCGCCTGCTCGGGCGCCATGTACGCCGCGGTGCCGAGAATCATCCCGGCCTGCGTCATGGCTGGCGACGTGATCGTTGGCGAGTTCATCGCCTCGGGACTCGACGCCGCTGCGGGAGCCTGCCCCGCCGAAGCGTTGCGCGAAGGCGGGTCGAGCGCTTTGGCGAGACCGAAGTCGAGCACCTTCACGGTGCCGTCCGCGCGTACCTTGATGTTCGCCGGCTTGAGGTCGCGATGGATGATGCCCTGCTCGTGCGCGGCCTCGAGCGCTTCGGCGATCTGCTTCGCGATGGGCAACGCTTCGTCGAGCGGAATCGCGCCGCGGGCAATTCGTTGTGACAGGTCGTCGCCCTCGACGAGTTCCATCACGAGCGCCAGCGTCCCCAGGGACTTCTCAACGGCGTAGATCGCGGCGATGTGGGGATGATTGAGCGACGCCAGCGTCTTGGCTTCCCGCTCGAACCGCGCCAGCCGCTCGGGATCGGACGCGAACGCGAACGCGTCCGGCAGGATCTTGATGGCCACCTGGCGGCCAAGCGTCGTGTCCGTCGCACGCCACACCTGACCCATCCCACCCTCGCCGAGCGGCGCGGTGATCTGGTAGACGCCGAGGCGGGTGCCGGGGGTAAGGGCCAAGAGTGACGTGATTATACGGTCGAGGCAGGTGGCCGACGGAAACCGACGGAAACGCCGCGGGAGCGTCGAGACAGCGTCCTGAGCCTTGCTACGACTCAGGATCGGGCGGTTCAGCAGCCGCTAACGGTGTGACGACTGCGATCAAGTGAGGCACGTCGTCGCACACCGTCTGCCAGAGAATGGCGATATCCACGCCGAAGTATGCGTGCGCCAGGACGTTTCTGAAGCCTCGCACTTCTCGCCATGCCACTTCGGTGTGATCGGCCACGAATGCGTCGTCGATGTGCCTCGCAGCTTCGCCCATGACCTCGAAGTTTCGTACGACGGCATCAATGGTCCTCAGATCGGCCTGAAACTCCTCGGCGGACATTCCGGCGGTGTAGGACTGAATCCGCAGGGCCGCCGTGAGGATATCCTCCAAGCGGAGTCGTCGCGACCTCGACTCAGGCGGCACGCACGGCCTCGCGAAGAATGCGAGTTCTCAACTGCGGCTTCAGGGCGGCCGGCGTCACGAGATCGACCGGATGCCCCAGCGCTGCGGTCAAGTGCTGCTGCAACCCGACAAACTCGACAAGGCCGACAGGCCGCGAGAATTCGACGAGCAGATCGATGTCACTGTGCGCCGTGGCTCGCCCGTTCGCAACAGACCCGAACACGTAGAGCGCCGAGACGCCGTGTTCCACCAACAGCGCCCGCTGGCCGAGAAGACACCGAGTGACCGCGTCGAGCGTCATGCTGAGAGCGTAGCAGAAAGCCTCACGGCCTGAGCGCACGTTCGCCCTACGGCTTCGTCGGGGGCTGCCAGTTCAGAATCAGCGTGATCGGCACGGCCATCAGCGAGGCACGGGCAGCTTCGCCTTCAGCTCCTCCACCCAGTTGAGGACGACAACCATCGTCGGCGCCTGCGCGGCAGCCGTATCCTTGATCATCAGGAACCGCTGGCCGTCTGGGGAGACGTCGTAGGGGCGAGCCCCGCCGCCGACGAAATACCGCGTCTCGAAGAGCGTGGTCGCGCTGCCGGCACTGAAGGTTGGCATCGTCTGGATCGGGACGCGGGTCATCGCCCCGGCACTATCGAGATAGAACAGTTCGGTGCCGTTCCGCGCCCACACCGGATGGGTGCCGCCGCTCTGCGAGATCGTCCAGTTGACATCGTCCAGTTGCCGGCGTCGACATTCGGGAACGGC